>JBPCPB010000231.1:0-2924 GCA_050999735.1 Thermomicrobiales bacterium
CTTATGAACCTTGACAACTTCCTCGGGTGATGGTAGCACAGGCTTTTGCCTGTGCTACCGGTAGCGTAGGCAAAAGCCTGCGTCCCCGGATGACTGATTCGGTCGGTAAGGTTCATCAGGCCGCCACCACCGGACATTCAGCAGGGGATGGCCGATGGCAGAGAAGCAGCACCCGCTCATTGATTTCCACAGCCATTACTACGATCCGGCATGGATGCCGGCACAGTCGCCGAGCGGCTTCAGCGCCGCGTTCGCGCAGGCACAGGCGCTGCTGACGAATATTGACGCGCAACTGGCGGCAATGGAGGCGGCGGGTGTGGACATGAAAGTCCTCAGCGCGCCACTGAGCACGCTCGTTGGGCCGGGCGAGGAACCGCCCGTTGCCTTGTGCGCGCGGATCAATGACCGCTTCGCGGCACTGGTCGCCGAACATCCGACGCGTCTCCGCGCGCTGGCGGCAATTGATCCGTTCGGCGGTGACACCGCCGCCCGTGAAGTGGAACGGGCAATTAACACACTCGGACTCGGTGGTATCTGCCTCGATTGCGCGCGCGGCGAGCGATTTCTCAATGCGCCGGAATGCCGCCCCGCGCTGGAAGCCGCCGCGTCCCTCGGCGTGCCGGCCTTCGTCCATCCGGTCAGTCCGGCGGGGTACACGGCGCACCTCGCGCAGCACGGACAGGGCGGCATCCTGATGGCACGCGGGACGGAGGCAGCCGCAAGCGTGTTGTCTCTCGTTCGCAACGGCACGTTTGCCGCCCTCCCCACATTGACCGTTGTCATTCCGTTGATGTCGGCCTCCCTCCTCCTCTTCGCCGGGATGCTCGACCGCGAGAGCGCGCGCGATGGATCACCGCCAACGCCGCCGAGCGCGGCCATCAAGCGACTGTACGTGGACACGATGGGGTTCAATGTCGACACAATCCGCTTCGTCACCACGACGCTTGGAGCCGACCATGTGCTCGTCGGGAGCGACTGGCCAATCATGCCGATCCCGACCGAAGCGGAAGTCCATCGCGCCCTCGATGGCGCCGGGCTGACGGCAGCGGAGCGCGATGCCGTGCGCGGTGGCAACGCTCGCCGTCTCCTGCATCGTGATTGAACGATGCGGGGGATGAAAGGAAAGCGGAACATAGCGGCAGAAACCCTTGTGTCAGCGGCAAAACTATGCAATACTACCAATGATACGAGTGGTTCGCCACCCGCGTCGGTTTCTTTTCTTCCGTAGTACGTGGGCACGGCTCGTGTGCCGCGTGCAGACAGACAGGTTGTATGCGCTCGTACGTTCATCATAATTCAGCCACACGTTCCGCAAGCCCCCGGCGCACGGCGTCCCGTTCCCTCCCCACGGCAACACGACCCCATATTCCCACGCGCACCCGCGCGGAGCACGCGGAGATTGCCCGCGCATCCTCTGCATGGGAACATGAGGTCGCGCAGGGCCTCCAGGCATTCATCGGTCAGACGATCCCGCTCGACGCGCAGGAGCGCCTGACGGTCACGCATGTACTGAATCTCGCGGAGGATGAGACGTTCGCCGGCTGGTATAACTGGCGCGGCATCACGAACCCCGATATGGTTCTGCTCGGCATCCTTGTCGGCGGGCCGGATAATGACGCCACTGCCGCGATTGCGGTGGATGCCAAACTCTCCGCCCGTTCGACCAAGACGCAAGTGCTGACCCAGACTCTCGCCCAACTGTTCGAACCCTTTCAGCCGCTCACCAACCTCGTGGATGCGCTGCTCGGCGATGGCGCGAGTGAACGGCTCATCCTGCGCAATGGATTCCACGTCGTACGCGGCGTCGCGACGACGATCGGCACAGCGGCAAAGACGACACGCGCGCTCCTCGACCCGGAGTATGCCGCCGAGTTCGTGGCAACCCAACCGGTTTCGTTGCGCCCTCGCCATCATCGGACACGTCCGCAATCGGCCGCCGCCGCTCCACTTGCATCGCCGCGCACGCGTGTGACGCCACCGGTCAACCGCGCCGCGTCGCCGACGAGCAACCACGCGGCGCTCTTCACGGAAGCGGTCTGGTCTCTCGACCGGCTCAGTGTTGCGGGGGTGGAGATGCCGGAGCCGAGAGGTGTCTATCATCTGGACGACGTCCTGGCCCTCGATGATCGCGAGGGCACGCCCGCCGAGATCATCATTCTCGGCACACACGGCAGCGAGCGCGTCGCGCAGGCGATTGTCCTCGGCGCGAAGCGGGCGCTCCCGAACGACCACGCGGTGCGGGCCTACCTCGCAGACTTCCCGATACCAATCGGCAATCGGTTCCGCGTCGTGCCCGCCTTCCGCGTCTGCGCTGGCAAAGCGGACACGCTGGCGGTGCTCGGCAACCGCCGCACGGTCGTCCTCCCTACCTAAACCGCAGTTTCCGCATGGCTGCAGACTCTTCGATCTGCAACCATCTTCCTGTCTGTGCGCTATTATGTTTGGATGTCAGACGCGGCGCACCGTACCTCGGTGTATACGTCGTCGAATAACCCGGGTACGTCAGCGGAAAGGAAAGCGATCAGATGGCGAATCGAAAGGTGCTCGTTACCGGCGCGACGGGGTATATTGCGAGCCGGCTGCTCCCGGGATTGCAGGGGCGGTACGACCTCACGTTGCTTGATGTGCGGACGACGCGCGGCGATGGTACGCCGGTCGCGGGAGTGCAGGCCGCGAACCTCCTGCAGGACGATCCCGAAACGTTCCGCCCCTTCTTTCGCGGTCAGGACGCCATTGTCCATCTTGCCTTCAATCGGTCGCCGGACGCGGCGATGTCGGGGGCGCATCGCGCCACGCGGCTGACCCCCGGCTCCGCCTACGAGGCGGAGCGGGCGAATGTGGATATGGCGTACCGCGTCTTCCAGCTCGCGCTGGAGGAAAATGTCCGGCGGGTCGTCGTTGCGTCATCGAACCATGCGGCGGAC
>JBPCPB010000302.1:0-4589 GCA_050999735.1 Thermomicrobiales bacterium
ATTATCGAGCGCGATCACTTCGTGCCCGGCGTTCAGCAACACTTCCGTTGTCACGCTGCCGATATACCCGGCGGCCCCGGTGACGAGCGTTTTCACTCCGACTCCTTTTAGAAGTCACGCAATTAGCGAGATTTATTGGTGGAGCAGGCTGAAGCCTGCTCCACCGGGCTTTTCCCTGCTGAATCGCGTGGCACCTATCCTTTGATAACCATCTATTCATCGGCAGCGGCAATTTCCGCTCCAGCGTAGTCCGGGAAGCGGAATGCCATGCCCTTGTTCAGCAGGCCACCGTGCCCAAGCGCCGCCAGCGTGCGCGCCGTCACCCGCTCGCCGACGAAAAAGCGGGGAAGAATGAGGTCCAGGACGGTCGCCCGCGAGAACATACCGCACGATGCCATGCCGAGAATCGGCGTCTCACCAAGGTAGGCGAGCCAGTAGGTGCTGCCCGGATGGGCCGGGACACCCCGCTTCTCCCACCGCACGCCGAGGCCGTCCAGCGCTTGCACGGTCACGTCGAGCGGGTCGGTTGAGGTGACGCCCGCACAGAGAATCATGTCCGCGCCAGCGGCGACGAGCGTTTTCACGGCGTCCATGACATCTCCCTCGGCGTTCGTGGGATGCATGATGGCGATCAATTCCGAGCCGAACCAGGCGACTTTCCCGGTGATCGCCTCGCGGAAGCGTTCTCCGGCTGCCGGAAGCAATTCTTCCCGCACTACCACGCCGACGCGGCGATGAAGAAACGGTTGTACCCGCAGGATGCCCGCCCCGTCGCGCGCGATCCGCTCTGCCTCGATCAGGAATGCATCCCGCGTGACGAGCGGCGTCACTTTGACACCGGCGACGGCTTGCTGATCGCGCACGATTTGGGCGTCGAACAACGTCCAGACCGACATATCGGGGATGGAATTAATCGTCAGTAACCGCTCCACGTCTACCGCGAGCAAACCACGCGCGCGGGCACGGAGCGTCATCATGCTCTCGTGCGGATCGCCGATCTGGATGCCGGCGCCCGTCACCGCGTGCGCGAGACGTTGTGCCGCGATCTCTTCGTGAACATCGCCCGCTTCGAGGGCGATCAGATGCACCGTTCGATCGGCCGCGCGGAGAGTCGGCAGATCGCGATCGCTCAGGATATGGCCCTTGCGAAGGCGAAGACGATCCGCGCCGCGCGTTGCTTGTACATCGTGTGCGAGGACGCGCCCCGTAATCGCGGCGGCGGAGAGCGCGGACGCAGGGACGATTTCCGGCCTCATCGCGGCATGACTTCCCGTCCGTCGCGGACGAAGGCTTGCCAGTCGGCGATGATCCGTGCATCGTGGTCGAAGGCAAGCGGCGGTAGATCGTCGGGAGCGAAGGAGCCAATCGCGGCGATCTCCTCCTCCTGAACGACGGGTATGGAAGATGCCGGAATAGTACCGGTGTAGACGATCAAAACGACGGGATTACCCGGTTCGGAGTAGACGCCAAGCAGGTGCGTCAACGCCACACGCAAGCCGAGTTCTTCCTGTATCTCACGCTCGGCGGCGCGCTCGATCTGCTCGCCGCGATCTACATATCCCGATGGAAACGTCCAGAGACCCATGCGCGGATCTATTGCGCGTTGCTGGAGCAGGATGCCGCGCCGATCAGCAATAATTACCGCGACCGCGACCTTCGGATCGCGATAGACAGGCGCGGTCGGCACGCTCATGACGCGCCTTCCATCCGCGCGCGGATGCGGGCGTAATCCTCCGGGGTGTCAATGTCATCGAGGAGAGAACCGGGGACGGGCACCTCCAGCACCATGTCCATGTGCTTGCGGAGGATGGGCCGCGCACCCGTGTCGCCTTTGAGGTTGTCGAGCAGCGGCCACGTCGCCCGTGCGAGCAGGACCGGGTTGCCCCATTCCCCCGCGTAGACCGGCACAATAAACGGCCCGCCGGTCTGTTCGTATGCGCGCACGATGGTATCCACAACCGTCGGCGCGAGTAGCGGCTGATCGCCGACCACCATCAGCGCGGCTGCCACGTCGTCGCCCAATGCCTTTACCCCGGCGAGGACGCTCGTGCTCTGTCCCTCGGCGTACGCGTCGTTGTGGACGACTGTGATGTCCGTGAGATCGAGCGCTGCGGCGATCTCGTCCGCGCTGTGACCGAGCACGAGCACGACACGGTCCACGCTTGATGCCCGCAATGCGTCGAGCGTGTAAGCGAGCGCCGGGCGGCCGCCAATCGGCGCGAGTTGCTTCGGCTGGCCGAGGCGGGTTGAGGCGCCTGCCGCGAGGACGACGGCCGCGACCGCGCCGCGCTGGCTCACGCGCGCGCCTCGGCAGGCGTCCGCTGCGGCTGCATGAACCCGCCGGAGCGGCCGGAGCGCACGGCCAGCATCTCCGCGAGGATGCTCAACGCGATCTCTTCTGGGGACACCGCGCCGATGTCCAGCCCAATCGGCGCGTGAATGCGCGCCAGATCGTCCTCGCTGACGCCCTCGGCGCGGAGGGTGGCGATCCGATCGGCGTGCGTCTTGCGGCTGCCAATTGCGCCGATATAGCGGAGCGGATGGGGAAGCGCGGCCTTCAGCGCCGGTCGCTCGAACTTCGGGTCATGCGAGAGAATGACGAGGTAGGTTTCGGCGTCGAGCGTGACTTGCGCCAGGCCCTTATCCGGCCAGGCGAGGATGCGCCGCGCCACATGCGGAAAGCGTTCCTCGGTCAGGAACCACTCGCGCGCGTCAATCAGCGTCACATCGAAGCCGAGGTCCTGCGCGAACTTCGTCAGTGGGATCGCGATGTGCGCCGCGCCAATCACGACGAGGCTCGGCGCGGGCGGATAGGACTCGATAAAGACGCGCGACTCGCCCGATGCGGCTGACAGGAGCCGCTCCTGCGTTTGTCGCGCGCGCAAAGATTCCGCCGCCATTGCTGCCAGTTGCCGGTCTACGGACTGATCACCGCTCGTGCCGTGGAGAATGCCTGCATCCTCACCGACGAGCAGTTCCGCGCCGACATGGCGGCCGTCAAGAACCGTCACTGTGGCGACGGGCCGTCGAGCGGCGACGGAGGATTCCAGCGTGCGGAGGAGCGTGAGGTCCATCAGTTCCCCTTGATCGGTTCCACGAAGACATCAATCTCGCCGCCACAGGAGAGGCCGACGGTGAATGCCAATTCGTCCGCGACGCCGTACGAGACGAGGCGCGGCTCGCCGGTACGCAGCACTTCTTGTGCAACGTCCACAACAGCGGCCTCGACACAGCCGCCGCTCACGGAGCCGACGATGCCGCCGGACGCTGAGATCGCCATCTTTGCGCCGCGCGGTCGGGGCGCGGAACCCCAGACCTTCACAACCGTCGCCAGCGCGACGGGTTCTTCCCGCGCGAGCCATTCGTCTACCTGCGGCTGCACATCATTGAGTGTTGTCATATCTGTGTCCCTTCTAACGGGCGGCGACGACCGCTTTCGCGGCAGTATCCCGCCCTTGCCGCCTGCTTGGGCGACGGCCCTGAACCTCGACGAGCAGTTTCGCGAGCGCCTGCAGGCTCGCGAGGTTATTCGCAGGCAGGAAATCATCGCAATAGGGGAGCGCCGCCTGCATGCCCCGCGTCAATGGCTGATAGCCGCTCGTGCCGAGCAGGGGATTGAGCCAGATCAGCCGGAAGCAATTGCGTTGCAGGTGCGCCATCGCATCACGCAGCAATTCCGGCTCGCCCCGATCCCAGCCGTCGGAGATGACGATGACGATTGCCCCCTGATTGAGGACGCGGCGCGACCATTCGTAGTTGAACGCGTGGAGCGATTCACCGATCCGCGTGCCGCCGCCCCAGTCTTGGACGACCTTCGCGACATCATCGAGCGCGTCGTCAATGTCCTTGCGCCGCAGGAGCCGCGTGATCCGCGTCAGCCGCGTGCCGAAGACGAATGCTTCCACTTTATCGAGGCTGTTTTCCAGCGTATGGACGAACTGCAAGAGGAGGCGCGTGTACCGCTCCATCGAGCCGCTGATGTCGCAGATGAGAACGAGCGGCCGTTTCTTCGTCTTCCGCTCGCGGAACGCGAGTTCCACGAATTCGCCGCCATAATGCATGTTCTTCCGAATCTGGCGGCGCATGTCTATCTGGCTGCCATTGCGCGCGGGCTTGCGACGGCGGGTTTCGCGTTGTCCGACCTGCAAGCGCATCAGTTGCATGACGCGGCGCGCTTCCGCCAGTTCATCTACCGTGAAGGTCTCGAAATCTTTCGCCTGGAGGAGTTCGGACGAAGAATACGTCCGCACGACATCCATCTCCGTCTGCGCCTGCTCGCTCTCGGTCGAACTCGTCGCTTCCTTGCGGCTCGGATCGCGGTCCTTGTTGCTGCGGCGATCCTCGCCCTCGCGCTCCTTCGCTTCCTCATCGCGATGTTGCGCGTCCATCAGACGGCGGCGTTGCTGCTGCTGCTTCAGCGCCTCGTCGTCCGCCATGACAAGCCCCTCGTTCCCTTCACCGCGATCGGTCGCGCGCCAGAAGGCATCGAACGCTTCGTCATAGAGCGGCAGGTCTTCATGGCGGCTGATGAGCGTCGTGCGGCCAGCGGCCTTGACATCATCGCGCCGTTGCCAGCCGACGTACTCAAG
>JBPCPB010000303.1:0-3231 GCA_050999735.1 Thermomicrobiales bacterium
GCAATGAAGGCTACGCCACTCGGTATCACTAGGCCGTAGTGGCCGGAGCCGGACTCGGAAAGAACCTCACCCCCGCCCCTCTCCGTCCAGCGGAGAGGGGTGTCTTGTTTGACCTGCCGTGGTATTCCCCAAACATCGCGATCCTCAGCAGGTCGCTCCCCCTCTCCGCTTGACGGAGAGGGGGCTGGGGGGTGAGGTTCCTTGAATGGCGGAACACCGCACGGGCAATTTCCGTATCTTTTATGAGAGAATGGGTATGTGCGTACGCCGACGAATGCGGACGCGGTGGCGTGCCTGAAACGATACGGTGAAAGGACCCGATGCAACGACGACGGTTTTTGCTCCATACTATGCTCTTGGTGGGCATGTTTGTATGGATCGCGACCCCGGTATTTGTGGATGCGCGACCGGGTGGTGGCAGCCACAGCAGTGTCGGGCGGTCGAGCAGTGGCTCCTCACGGAGCAGTAGTGGCACGAGCCGGAGCAGCGGCGGGAGTGGCGGAAGTAGCACGAGTAGCGGCGGCCGCGGCGGCTTTTTCTTCTTCGGCGGCGGCGGTGGCGGGAATGGCGGCGGCTCCGGCGGTGGCCTGCTCGGCTTCATCATCGTCGTCGCTATTATCTGTCTGATTATCTGGCTCGTCCTTCGCTATTACCGGAGCAAAGCGGAACGCGATTCAGTCGCGGGGGTGCCCGTGGACAACCTGCCCCCGCCGACGCGTGACGACGAAGTGCAGCGCTGGCAGCAGGACGACGCCCAGATTGCGGCGGGCCTGGCGGACATCATGCAGCGCGACCCGGCCTTCGATCAGGCACACTTCGTTGATCGCGTTGATACGGCCTACAACATCCTCAATCTGGCGTGGGTCAAGGGTGATCTGTCGCCCGCGCTCCCCTTCCTCAGCGAGGGAGAAGCGAATCGCCTGACGATGCAACTGGAAGGTGATCGGGCGCTGAACCGGCGCAATGTGATGGAGGATATGGTTATCAGCGGCGTGCGGATCGTGCAGGTGGAGAAGAACAGCACCGGCGATGTGCTTACCGCTCGTATTGACGCCTCCGCGTCCGATTACTACATAGACACGCGCACCGGCAAGGATATTGAAGGCTGGCGCCACCCACGACCCTACACCGAATACTGGACCTTCGCCCGTTCCAGCACGGCGAAGACGACCAAATCGAGTTACCTGGATCGCCACTGTCCGAACTGCGGCGCGCCACTCGAACTCGGCAATATCTCCGTCTGCCAATTCTGCGGCACGCCGGTCGCCAGTACCGAATACGACTGGGTGCTGATGACGATTGACCAGAAGTACACGAACGAGTAGGGGAAGTTCGGGGTTCGGGGTTCGATGTTCGGTGAATGTGTTTTCTCCGAACATCGAACTCCGAACCCCGAACTCTGCGACGAAGGAGCGACCACATCGAAACGCCGTATTACGAGATCGCGGGCGGTAAGCCGCTCAAGGGGCGGGTGCGCATCAGTGGCGCGAAAAATGCCGCCACGAAGGAGATCGTCGCCAGCCTGCTGACGGATGAGCCGGTCATTCTGCACAACGTCCCGCATATTGGCGACATCGCGGTGACGCTGGACGTTTGCAGGAGCGTCGGGCTGACGTACGAGTGGGATTCCGTGGCAGGCAACAGCCTGCGGCTGCATACACCGGCCGTCGAGACGCCCGAAGTGCCGCTCGGCTTCAGCGGACTGAATCGCATCCCGATTTTGCTCCTCGGGCCGCTCCTGCATCGCTACGGGAAGGCGGTCATCCCGATGCTTGGTGGGGATGATATCGGCACACGCCCGGTGGACTTTCACATCCGCGCGCTCGAACAACTCGGCGCGGCGATCGTCTTTCAGGATGGCCGCTATTACGCCGTCGCCGACCGCCTGCGCGGCGCGGTGATCGAGTTGCCGTACCCAAGCGTCGGCGCGACTGAGAATACGCTCTTTGCGGCGGTACTGGCGGAGGGGACGACGCTGATTAAGAATGCCGCTGTCGAGCCGGAGATCATGGATCAGGTGATGCTTCTGCAGAAGATGGGCGCGATCATCTTCATGGATACTGACCGCACCATCGTCGTCGAGGGTGTGCGGCGGCTGAACGGCGCGGAGCACACGATCATCAACGACCGCATCGAGGCGGCCTCATTCGCGATTGCCGGCATCATCACCGGTGGCGATGTGCTGGTCGAGGGGGCCGAGCAGGCTCATATGCTGACATTCCTCAACAAACTGCGGCAGGTCGGCGCGGGATTCGAGGTCAAGCCGGGCGGCATTCGTTTCTTCTACCCGGATCATCCGCTGAAACCGATCGCGCTGGAGACCGATGTCCACCCCGGCTTCATGACTGACTGGCAGCAGCCCTTCGTCATGCTGATGACGCAAGTGGACGGCCTCTCAGTCGTCCACGAGACGGTCTACGAGAAGCGATTCGGCTACACTGAGGAACTGGTGCGGATGGGGGCGGAGATTCAACTCTTCCGCCAATGCCTCGGTGAGAAACCGTGCCGCTTCAAGAGCCGGGATTTCGCCCATAGTTGCGTCATCCGGGGCGCAACCCCGCTGCACGCCGCCGACATGACGATCCCCGACCTGCGCGCCGGGTTCAGTTACCTGATCGCGGCGGCCGTCGCGGAAGGGACCTCACGGATCAGCGGTATCCGGTATGTCGAGCGCGGCTACGCCAATATTCTCCAAAAGTTTCAGGAGTTGGACGCCAACATCCGGGTGTGCCGGTAGATAGTCGGCGGTCGGCAGTAGCGATACACCCCGTGGATTGATCCACGGGGTGTATCGCGCCCTCTCGTCGGGGTGATCGTGATTATGTCTTTGCGTTGCCGAATTGGCCGTAACTGACGATTTCGGAGAGCGGCTTGCGTCCGGGGATGTTCGCGTTCGGTCGGTGGTCCTTCAATGTGGTGGGGTAGCCGATCACCACTGCGGAATGCGCGGTGCGCTCGGCGGGGATGCCGAGAATTTCCTTCGCGCGCTGCTCTTCCTCCGGCGCGGCGAACCACGCGGTGCCGCCGCCAAGCCCGAGGATGCGCGCCCCGACGAGCAAGCGCTCGGTGACGCGGCCTTCGTCGTACGCTTCGGCCATCGCGCTCGCGCCATTGAGCACGATCGCGATGGCGAGCGGCGCATCGGCCATCCAGTTGATCGGCGTGCGCAACTGGCTGAGTTGCCGCAACTGCTCCTTGTCTGTCACGACGACAAAATGCCACGGTTGGCTA
>JBPCPB010000365.1:0-25090 GCA_050999735.1 Thermomicrobiales bacterium
AGTGAGTGGGGTGGGAAGGCCTCCAGTCGGAGGAAAACGGAGGCTGGGCTCTCTCCCACCACCTTTACCCAGTTAAGTTTTTAATGTTCATCAGCCTGCCGGATGAGCGGCAGGCTGAAGCCTGCTCCACCGAAACGATCCCTTCTCATCCCAGAGAGAGCGCCATATGCGCCACGCACCACCTATCCGTCCGGCCTATTGTACCGATTCACGCTCGTTCGACAAACGCCGCTTCTCTTTGTGCCCTCTGCGTTCTTTGCGGCTCCGCGGTTCAATTGGTTTCTGTTTCTATTGGCCGGTGAAGTGCGGCGGGCGCTTTTCGAGGAAGGCGGCGACGCCCTCGGCATGGTCGCTCGTGCGGCTGGCGAGGTCCTGCATATCCGCCTCGTAGTCGAGAATGGCATCGAGGTGCGGCATCATCGCGCGGTTGAAGGCGCGTTTCGTCAGGCCAATCGCCCGTGTCGGCAGAGCGGCGAGTCGGGCTGCCAGCGCCTGCGTCGTCTGCATCAAGTCCGCCGCTGGCACGACCTGATTGACGAGGCCGATGCGGAGCGATTCCTCCGCGCCGATGCGGTCGCCGGTAAAGGCGAGTTCCGCCGCCTTCGCATAGCCGACGAGCATTGGCAGGAAGAGGATGCCGCCGCTATCCGGCACCAACCCGATTTTGACGAACGCCTGCACGAACGAGGCCGTCTCGCTGGCGATCCGCAGATCGCACGCCAGCGCGAGGTTCGCGCCCGCGCCCGCCGCCACCCCATTGATCGCCGCGATGACAGGCTTTTCGATGCCGCGAATGCGCTGCACCAACGGATTATAGCCGTGGCGGAGATGTTCGCCGACGGACACCCGGCGACCATCCGTCGTTTCCGACCGCGCATTGAGGTCCTGCCCGGCGCAGAAGCCACGCCCCGCACCCGTCAGAACGATGCAGCGCACGGTCGCGTCCCGCTCCGCGCCCCGCAAAGCATCCTGCGACTCCTTCAGCATCGTATCCGTCACCGCATTGAGCACATCCGGCCGGTTCAGCGTCAACGTCAAGACGCCGTCCACGGTCTCTGACAGAAGGGTTTCGTATGCCATCGTGCAACCTCCGGTTGGAGTAGTCAGTAGCCGGTAGCCGGTAGACAGTAGTCGGTAGTCAGAAACGCATTGATTACCGTGTTCTGTCGGTTTGCCAATAAAGACTGCTTGGAAGGAAATCTCTCTGACTACTGTCTACTGACTACTGTCTACTGTCTACTTCCCCTTCCACTGCGGCGGGCGCTTTTCGAGGAAGGCGGCCATCCCCTCGCGCATATCCTCGGTGCCGAAGAGCAGGAAGAAGTTCTTGCGCTCAGCATCGAGGCCCGCTTCAAGAGTCATATCGTACGTCTTGAGCACGGCGTCCTTGCCCATCATCACGGCGAGCGGCGGGCGGGCGGCGACCTCTTTCGCCAGGTTCGTCGCCGATTCGAGCCAGAGTTCGTTCGGCACGACGCGATTGACAAGCCCGGCGGCGAACGCCTCTCGCGCCGTGATCTGCCGCCCGGTCAGCACCATCTCCATCGCCAGCGCCTTGCCGACGGCGCGTGTCAGCCGCTGCGTGCCGCCCGCTCCGGGAATGATGCCGATGAGGATTTCCGGCTGACCGAAGCGGGCGGACTCGGACGCGACGATCATGTCGCACATCATCGCCAACTCGCAGCCGCCGCCGAGCGCGTAGCCACTAACCGCCGCGATCAGGGGCGTGCGCACCTTGCGTATCCGCTCCCATCGCGCGAACTGATTACGCTTCAGCATCTCCACCGCCGAAACGTCCGCCATCTCCCCGATGTCCGCGCCCGCCGCGAACGCCCGCTCATTGCCCGTGAGCACGATGCAGCGCACCGCGTCGTTCACATCAAGCGCTTCCAGCGCCTCCACCAGTTCGGTCATCAGCGGCGTACTGAGCGCATTGAGCACCTTTGGCCGATTCAGCCGCACGACCGCGATCCCCTCTCCCTGCTCGACAAGAATATGCTCGTACTCAGCCATCCTTCCCCCCTTTCAAGCAATGAGCAATGAGCAACGAGAGGAGAATCGCCGCCCCTCTCATTGCTCGTTGCTCATTGCTCATTGCTCAGTTAGAGCGCGTCAATCGTGAATGTCGGTGGTTCCAGTGGCAGCGGCGGTGCAGACTCGGGGTGGAAAGGCTCAAAGTTAACGGGAGTACCCGCGTAATGGCACTCATGGCAGATCTGCCGCTCGCCGTGCCAGCGGCATCCGGCACAATACGCACCGCCGTAGAAGGCATCGAAAAGGCGCGCATCCATCGTTGTGAGCGGTCGTGCCGATGCGAGCCGCAGGTATTCCGCGACAACCAGCGGTTCGAGGTGGCGGGGCAGACAGGCGGGATAGGGAAGGATGAACGTTTCGCGCGTCGCACAATCACGGATCGTGATCGCATCGCCGGCATCCGCCCGGGTATCCCGCACGACTTCAAAGAGGTCCCACTCCACACCGGCCATCGCGGAGAGATATTGCAGGAGATGCGCCTTGTCTATGGTGCGCGTTGCGAGATGGTCCAGCAGCGGGCGCACTCGTTCCACGACTTCCTGCGTCGCCAAATAGACCATCGCTGCCCCCTCTTCCGCTCTCCCCGCACGCCCCTGATTGTCATAATCGCGTAGACAGCCTAGCATACGCGGGGCAATGTCACAACAAACATTTGGCTAAAGCACAACAAGGAATGTTATGCGTATGCATAATCGCAAGATCAATGCCACATCAAGGGGGGAAGTTCGGAGTTCGATGTTCGATGTTCGCAGTAAGAATCCCCGTTTTCTTCGAACATCGAACTCCGAACTCCGAACTTCGCTATGTCGTGCGCGAGGTACGCGGGAGGATAAAGGAGAAGCGCGCGCCGCGACCCGCCTCGCTTTCGACCCAGATGCGCCCACCGTGCGCCTCGACGAAACCGCGCGCAATCGCCAGCCCCAACCCGGCACCGCCCGTCTCGCGCGAGCGGGATTTCTCGCCCCGATAGAACCGCTCGAAGATATGCGGCAAGTCGGTCGCCGGGATGCCCTCGCCGGTATCCACCACGTCTACCTGCACGCCTTCCGCGACCGCGCGGGCGGTGACGGCGATGGCGCCGTCAGCCGGGGTGTGCCGCAGAGCGTTCTGGACGAGATTGGTCAGCACGCGGCGGACGGCGGGTGTGTCCATGATGACCGGGCCGACCGCACCCTCAACGCCCCCGGCGATGTGAATCTCCCGCACCGCCGCTTGCGCGGACAGCCCCTCGATGACCTCAGTGATCAAATCGGGGATCGTCGCGGGGGCGAGCGAGAGCGCCAGTTGGCCCGCTTCGAGTTGCGAGAGTTCGAAAAGGTCAGTGATGAGGGCGGAGAGCGTGCGGATTTCGCGGCCCATCGTCGCGTGGAAACGACTGATCGTTTCCGCATCGGTTACGACGCCATCGGTGATCGCCTCGATCATCGCACGAATCGAGGCGAGCGGCGTGCGGAGGTCATGCGAGATGGCGGCAACGAGCATCCGGCGCGCTTCATCATCGTCGGCGCGGCGCGTCGCGGCCTCTTCCAGTTGCGCTGCCATACTGTTGAAGGCGACGGTCAGCGCGCGCACCTCCCGCGCCGCGTCGGCAGTCGGCGGCGGGACACGCGCCGTGAGATCGCCGGTTGCCAGCGCGGCGGCCGCATCGCTGACGGCGCGCAGGCGATCCGTCAGTGACCCCGCGAGCACTGCGCCGAGCGCGACGCTGACGACAACGGCAAAGAACGAGAGGAGCGAGAGGAGAAGCACATCGTGGCGCGACGCGAACATCAAGAGCGCGGAGAAAAGGACGTTGATCAGCGCGACGACCGATCCGGCGACGAGTGCGCCGACGATCCGCGCCCGGATCGTCCGCAGCACATCGGTCTGCATCAGCCAGAGGCCGACGCCCATTACGCCGAGCGATAGCGCGCCGGAGGCGGTCAGGAACGCCGCCATCTTCCACAGATCCTCCGCCGGTGGCTGCCAGATCGCGACCATGAGCAATTCCACCACGCCAAAGGCAACACAAACCGCCCCCAATGCCCGCACGAAGCGATGGCGCATCAACGAGTGCTGAGTGCTGAGTGCTGAGAAATGAGGAAAAGAGGATTCATTGCTTCCGTTGGAAACCGCCGCACGACGCATCATACATCCTCCTTTGGGGCACGGAAGCGGTAGCCGACACCCCAGACAGTCTGCACATAGGTGGGGGTATCCGGCTCCGGTTCGATCTTCTGCCGCAGACGGCGAATATGAACGGTGACGGTACTGGCGTCGCCGTAGAACTCTTCGTCCCAGACGCGGTCAAGCAGTTGCTCGCGCGTGAAGACCTGGCCGGGGTGACGCGCCAGTTCGTACAAGAGATCGAACTCAGTTGCGGTGAGGGTTGCTTCCTCGCTATTGACGAGGACGGTGCGCGAGCGCGGATCTATCGTCAGGCCGGAGAACAGCAATGCGCGGGCGCCAGGGTCAGCGGGAATGGCGTCATTCGTCCCGGCGCGCCGGAGGACGGCCTTCACGCGGGCAACGAGTTCGGCAGGGCTGAAGGGCTTCGTCACATAATCGTCCGCACCGATGGTGAGGCCGACAATGCGGTCGGTCTCCTCACCCCGCGCCGTCAGCATAATAACCGGCACCGGGTTCTTGACGGAGAGTGTGCGAAAGACCTCCATGCCATCCTTTTTGGGCAGCATCAGATCGAGCACGATCAGGTCCGGCGCAAACTCGTACGCGACCTTGAGCGCCTCATCACCATCTTCCGCCTCACGCACGCTGTATCCCTCACGCTTGAGATAGAGCGAGACGACCTCACGGATACTCGGTTCATCGTCCACGACGAGAATGCGCTGCATCGCTGATTACCTACCCCCGGCCCCTCCCTAAAAGGAGGGGTGCCTCATGCAAAGTGCCGTGCCTGACCCCGAACGCCTCAATCTTCAGGAGGCTCACTCCCCTTCCTTTTAGGGAAGGGGCTGGGGGGTTAGGCAAACCATATCATCACCCTCTTACAGAATACTTACGTAGGAGGAGTGAGACAGATTCCCGCCGGGCGCACAAACGCCGCCCGGAAGCATCCGAACGGCGCATGCATCGTGTTTCCGTCTCCCGCCGCCTACCGACCGCCGACTGCCGACTCTCTACCGGTATGCCGCCTCAAGGATTTCCTGCGTCTTCTCGGCGATCATGTTCCAGTCCGCGTTCGCCTCCTTGGAGACGGTGACGAAGTCATTGAGGAACATCAACGTGCGCACGCCGGAGATCGCGAAGAGTTGCTTCGCGACACCGGCCACCTTGTCATCTTCTGTCACCATGCCGGCATTGAAGTAGGAGCGCGTCTCGTCCACAACGGTGCGGTTCATGACGAACTTCGCGCTGTTCGGGTTCGGCGTCCCCTCGATGTCAATCTGAAGCGGTTCCTGCTCTGCCACGATCGTCTTCCTCCTGCTCTTCGTCTCACCTCTCGCTAGCAGGAAGGATACGGGAGCGACGAGCAATGAGCAATGAGCGGGGAAATTCGGTGGGGAAGTTCGATGTTCGGAGTGGTTCTTCGAACTCCGACCTCCGAACCCCGAACTTCCCTCACTTATTGCGTTCAGCGGAGAAAGAACGCTCCAACGATCGCAAGCAGCACGAGGAGCGTGACGATGCCGAGGACGACCGCCCAGCCTGTCTGCGTCAGCGGCATCGCGGACGGGGTATTGAAGCGATGTGGCGGGCGGTTCGCCTCCTTGAGCGAGCGCAGGCCGCGCGTGTTTAGCCCCCGCTTGACGCCGGGAGCATCCGCACCACGCTCCCGCACTACCTCGTGCCGTTCGATATCGCGAATCTGCCCGCGCGGTCCTACCGGTGTTGCCATGGCGTCTTTACATCCCTTTCAGTGGCCGCTGTCGCCACTGGCGCGCGTTGCGGCGCGATCGTTGCTCCCGCCGCTGGACAAAGGTCAATCGGACGCCGCGAAAGGTCTGCGTGGCGAGATACGTGCGCACCACCGACTCCGGCACCTGAAGATTCGCGGCGATCTCCGGCACACTGATGCTCGCTGTCGCGTTCCGCGTCGCCCGCGTTCCGGCGATCCGCTCCTGTCGCGTCATGTCGCTTCCCTTCTCAGCGCCGTCCCCAGCGCACGGCATCGCCCGCGCCAATGACCACCAACACGACCATGACAATCAGTGCGAGCATCGGTGTGGACATGCCAGCCCAAGCCCTTCCTGAAAGTGTACGGACACATTCCTTACTCAGTATAAGGCTTTTGTCAAGATCACGGGGATAGATTGGGGTTGTGGCGCGCACTCCTGGTGGAGCAGGCTTCAGCCTGCAAGGTCTATGGCAGGCTGCAGCCTGCTCCAGCGATCATTGAGAGGCGTGCGAGCATCTCCGCGTGGAGGTTCGCATCGCGCGCGGCGACGAGGCCGCCGTAGGGTCGCTCGTGGGCGCGCTCGTACCGGTACGTCTCGCCAAAGACCGTCGTGAGCAGACCACCCGCTTCGTGGACGATCAGGTCCGTCGCGCAGAGATCCCACGGGTAGCCGCCGGACGCGAGGCCGTCCGCGATCATGCCGATATAGCCATCGAACATCGTTTCCAGCGCCTTCGGGCGGAAGCAGAACCCCCGACCGGCGAGCGTGAAGCGCGCGGGGTCGCCCGTCCAGCGCGGGGCGCCAGTCGTCAGCGTATGGAAGGAGCCAGGTGTCGTGCCGAGCCGCGCCGTCTCGAACGACGCGGGCGCGAAGCGGAGCGGTAGCGTCTCCCCTTTTCGCGCGACCATCGCACCCTCGCCGCATACCGCGACGTAGCATTCGTCTGTCATTGGGTAGTAGATCGCGCCGACGACCGGGCGACCGCCGATTTCCAATCCGACCATCACCGCGAAGGTTGGCTGCCGGGCAACGAAGTGCGCCGTGCCGTCCAGCGGATCAATGATCCAGCAGCGTGCAGCCACATTGACCGCCGCATCCGGTTGAATCTCCTCGGAGAGGATCGCATCGTCCGGGAAAGCGGCGGTCAGCCGCGCGACGAGGATTGCGTTGGCGGCGAGGTCGGCATCCGTGACGGGGCTATTATCCGCCTTCGTGTAGACCCGCGCACCCTCCGCGTAGTGCCGCGCGATCGCCTCTCCCGCTTCCCGTACCGCTCCCGTCAGCACATCCACTTCCCGCTCGTATGCCATTCATATTCTCCTTGAAACTGAAACCGGGGAGAACCGCAAAGGCACAAAGAACGCAAAGACGCAAAGAAGAGGGAAAGATCAATCGAGCATTCGGCGAACATCATAACAAGCCGCCATCCGTCCCATGTATCTTTCGCGTTATCCTTTTTCTTCTTTGCGATCTTTGCGTCCCTTTGCGTCTTTGCGGTTCTCCCCGGTTTCACACCGTGTTTCAATCCTCCGTAGGGAGCCAGCGGGAGACGAGGGCGAGGAGTTCGCCCATTTTGTAGGGCTTGGCGAGATAGTCGTTGAAACCGGCGGCGAGGATTTCTTCGCGGTCGCCCTTCATCGCCATCGCGGTGATCGCGATGAGCGGCAGGTCCGTCATTGTCGGCATGGCGCGGATCGTCCGCGCGACCTCAATGCCGGAGAGTCCCGGCATCTGCACGTCCATCAGCACCAATGCGGGCCGATCGTTGGTCAGGATTTCGAGCGCGCCCTCGCCACTCATCGCTTCAAGGAGGTGGTAGCCTCGCGTCTTGAGCACCGCGTTGATGAGCCGTAGGTTCGCCTCGTTGTCATCCACGACCAAAATCGTCTGGGCCATTGCTCCTCCATGTCGCCGGTGGGACTGCACTGAACGTCCCATTCCACCCTCATTTTGACTGCTTTATCCGAATATGCAAGAGATGAACTGACACGCGCCATCGCGGAGATGCTATAGTACGTACGGAATCACCGCACGAATCGCGAGACTATGGTACGGTGGAAACCAATGATTGGAGGCGCTATGATGCGACGCTGGTGTTCTTTGCTTGGCCTCGGATTCCTGCTCGTCGGGTGTGGCGGCGGCTCCGCTTCGCCGACCGCAAATGCCGCCGCGACGACGACGCGGAGCGCCGAACAGACGCAGGTTTCCACCGTTCTGACACCAGCCGCGGCGAATGGCTCCGCCGTGGCCCGTGGGACGGCGAGTGTCGGCTCCCCATCGTCCAGCGCACTCATCCCCGCGCCGCAGGGAACGCGCCCGCCGAATGTCCCTACCGGCTCCGCTCCCGTACCTGTCGGCACGACGCCCGCCGTTGCGCCCTCGTCTGCCGTGCCGTCATCCGCCGCGACCCAGGTGGTGAAAGTGACGGCGGACGACGGTGCGAACCTGCGTGACAAGCCGGACACGAACGGGCAAGTCGTCGCGAAGGCCGATTACGGCGCGGAACTCCCTCTGCTCGAAGCGAACGTTCCCGGCGCAGACGGCACGTCGAAGTGGTTCCGCGTCTCATTCGAGGGCAAAACGGGCTTCATCCGCAGCGATCTCGCCACCGGCCCACAAGCCCCCTCCCCTCCGCGGCCGCCAACCCCCGCCGCGACAGCGACGGCGAAGCCGTAGGGAGGACTAAGGGCCGAGGACTAAGGACTAAGCGAGAGACATAGGACACTTAGTCCCCTCGGCCCTTAGTCCTTTCCCTTCCCCTACGCCATCGCGTGGAGGCGGACGGCGCGGTTGACTTCAGAGAGGAAGGCGGCGCGATCAATGCCGCTCTTCTCAGCGATGGCAACGATGTGGCCATTCAGTCGCCGCCGTTCATCCGCGCTGACGATCTTCGCCGTCAGGATGATGATCGGGATATCCGATGTACGGGGGTTCTCGCGCAACTTTTCCACAACCATGAAGCCATTGACCTCCGGCATCATCAGATCGAGGATGACGAGGTCAGGATGCTCATCGCCCGCGATCGCGATGCCGTGCGCGCCACCGTACGCCTTATGGACCTGATGGCCGAACGAGGCGAGGTAGTCCGAGACGAGATCCACCGCCTTCGGATCGTCGTCCACGACAAGAACGCGGGCCGGGCCGCTCTCCGTCGGCAGGACATTGACCTTCGCGAGCGCGGCGAACAACTCATCGCGCCGGATCGGCTTGCCGAGCACTGCCGACGCGCCGAGGCTGTAGCCATGCTTCAAGTCGCTCGCGAGACTGAGCACGATCACCGGAACCTGTGAGAGTTCCGCGTCCGCCGAAGACTCCTGAAGGAAGGTCCAACCGTCCATTACGGGCATCATCACGTCGAGCGTGATGCCATCCGGCTTCAGCGCCCGCGCCATCTCCAGCCCTTCCGCGCCGTTCCGCGCCCGCGCCGTCGCATACCCCGCACTCTCCAGATAGGCCGCGATCAACTCCGCTGTCGGGTCGTCATCCTCGATCACGAGAATACGGGGCGTCTCACGAAAGGACTGAGGACTAAGGACTAAGGACTGAGTCTCCTGTTCCTCCTGCTTAGTTCTTAGTCCTACGTCCTTAGTCCTTGCCAGCGGCATGCGCACGGTGAAGGTGCTGCCCTCACCGAGGGCGCTGTGGACAGTGATCGTGCCGCTATGCAATTCAACGAGCCGTTTGGTGAGGGCGAGGCCGAGACCCGTCCCTTCGTGGCGGCGGGAGAGCGAGCCGTCTACCTGGGTAAATTCGCGGAAAAGTTTCTGTTGATCCTCCGGGCCGATACCGGCGCCGGTATCCGTGACGGCGATCGCCACCATCGCGCCATCGGTATGCGCCGTCAGATTGACCGCGCCACCGGACGGCGTGAACTTCACGGCATTGGAGAGGAGATTGAAGATAATTTGCTTCAGTTTGCGCGCGTCGGCGGTGATCGCGCCGGTGTCGCCCGCGTCCACACTCAGATGGATGCCATTGTTGTGCGCCTTCTCCTTGATGATCGTGATGCTCGACGCGAGGATGTGCGGCAGGTCGAGTTCCTCAAGATCGAGTTCCATCCGTCCCGCCTCGATCTTCGAGGGGTCGAGGATGTCGTTAATCAGGCTGAGCAAGTGCTCGCCCGCCGTGCGGATATTCGTCAGATACTCATCCTGCTCCGTATTGAGCGGCCCGTAAAATTGCTCCTGCAGGAGTTCAGAGAAGCCGATGATCGCGTTGAGGGGCGTGCGTAGTTCGTGGCTCATATTCGCCAAAAACTCGCTCTTCATCTGGTCGGCCCGTTCGAGGTCCTGGTTCTTCGTCTCGATCTCCGCCTGTCGCGACTGCAACTGGCTGGAGAGCGTCTGGAGGTTCGTGTACTGATCGAGATTTTGCAGGGCGATGCCGAGTTGCTGGCCGAGTTGCGTGAGGAAATTGAGCGTCGTCTCATCGGGCGCGGCAGTGTGCGCGAGCGTCATCACGCCCATGATGCGGTCCTGATAATAGACGGGAACAATCACCGTCGCCCGGGCGGGCACGAGGTCCAGCCCCGTGTTGATGCTAAGGACTGAGGACTGCGGGTGCTCTTTGGTCGGCATGAGGATGGAGTGCTGGCTCCCGACTGCCGACTGCCGACTGCCGACTGCTGCCTGCTCACTGTCGTGCAGCACGACGATCCGGCGATCCAGCACCGCCTGGCCGACGACGCCTTCGTGCAGGCCGAGGCGCGGTTGCAGGTTACGGGCCGTGCCGTGCGCCGCGGCGACGACAAATTCGCCGCCCCACTCATCGTACTGGTAGATCGCGCCGACGAGGAAGCCATGCCGCTCCGCGAGGAGGGTGAGCAAGTCCTTGAGGATCGTGTCACGATCGTAACTGGCGGTGAAGGAGCGGAGCACATCGCTGAAGGTATGCTCGATGTCGCTCGACCGCGCGAGGGTGCGCGCCTGCTCGCTGAGAATGGCATTCTGCCCGGCGAGATCGGCCTGCGAGACCGCCAGCTTCTCCGCCATATCGTTGAATGAGCGCGCCAACAATTTCAGCTCGCGCGCGCCGGTCTCCGTGACCCGCTCATCGAGCGCGCCATTCGCCAGCCGCTCTGCCCCGCGCGCCAGCCGAATGGTCGGCCTGGTGATCGCGCCCGCGAGCCAAAGGCTGCTGAGGAAGGAGGCGGCGACCGCACCGAGTAACCCCGCCGCTGTCACCCACTTGAGGATCGCCAGCGTCCGGTTCGCGGCGTTCGTGCGCGCATCGAGGATCGCTGTTTCATCGGCGCGGTAGGTGTCGATTGTGCCGCGGATACCATCAATGATGCTCTTGCCGCGCACTTGGAGCGGGAGGTTGATGGCGGCATTCGAATTCCCCCGAATATTGGCGATCTCCGGATCCGCGACGCTGGTGAGCCAGAGGTTGATTTGCGCCTGGATCGTATTCAGCATCTCCCCCTGCGCGCGCGCCGCCTCCGCGTTCTGCCCGTCCGTCGCGAGCAGGGCGCGCTCCATGTTAATATCCTGATTGATGCTGGCCCGCGCGCGGTTGAAGGGATCGAGGAACGGGGTATTCGCCGTGAGGAGATAGCCGCGCATCCCCGTTTCGAGATCCACCGCGTCGGCCTTAATCACCTCGATCTGTGTCAGTTGCGCCCGTGCCTGCTTCTGCTGATTGGTTGAGGTCGCGTTCCGGTTGATACTGAGAAACACAACGCTGCCAACAAGCAGCACGAGGAGCCACGAGAGCGCCTGGCCCCGAATAATCTGTCTCCTCAAGTTCATCTCACACCCCATTACTAAATCACGGTCTATGTATCTACATCACTATAACGTACGTGCATGCTGTTTTATGACGGTTCTGTCATAAAGATGAAGGACTGAGGACTGAGAGGTGTGGGTGACCAATGTCTCGCCGCGTAATGAGGAGTACACTGAGAAGCAGCACAGCGCACGATAGGCGTCGGTCCCGTTTGCCTGAGTCCTCAGTCCTCAGTCCTCAGTCCTTTAGGAGCGCAGCGACGTATGCCTGCACGTCTCACCGACTGGAGTCTCGCCCTCTGCGTCGGGGTCGCATTCGCGACCGGGCTTGCGGGGAACAACGCGGGCCGGCCGGTCCTTTGGTGGATTTTCGCGCTGCATGGCGTGGCGGGGCTGGCGCTCGCGCTCTTTCTGATCGGCAAACTACGCCGCGTCCTCCCCCGCCTGCGACACGCCCGGCAGTGGGACCGCTGGACGATCATCGGCCTGCTGGCGACGTTCGGCACCCTCCTGACGCTCGGTAGCGGCATCGCGTGGGTGGCGGGCGGCACATTCGACGCGGCGGGGTTCGGCCTGCTGAACTGGCACATCACTCTCGGCCTGCTCCTCATCCTCCTCGTCTCAGCGCACATGATCGCCCGCGCTAAGCCATTGCGTCGAAGGGATATGTCTGGAAGGCGGCAGGCGCTCCGCTGGCTCGGCCTCGTCGCGGGCGGTGTGGTGCTCTGGCCCGCGCAACAACGGCTCGCGAGCGCCAATCGCCGCTTCACCGGCTCCCGCGCGGCCGGTAATTACGCGGGCAACGCCTTCCCGGCAACGAGTTGGGTCGCGGATCGGCCGCGTCCGCTCCTGCCTGCGAATTGGACGCTCACGGTCGGCGGGCATGTCGCGCGGCCATTCATCGCGACGGACAGCGAGGTGACGCACGCCGAGGCGATAGAAGCGACGCTTGATTGCACGGGCGGCTTTGCCAGCACGCACATTTGGCGGGGCGTCCGCGTCGGCACATTGCTGGCGTGCGCCGGGGTGCGCGAGGGTGCGGGCTGGGTGCGCTTCCGCTCCGTCACCGGCTATCGCTGGAGCCTGCCGCTCGATGAGGCGCGCGACGCGCTGCTCGCCACGCATGTCGAGGACGAACCACTGAATCACGACCACGGCGCGCCCCTGCGACTGATCGCGCCGGGACGGCGAGGATTCCAGTGGGTCAAGTGGGTCGTCGCGGTGGATGTTCTCACCGCACCGGACCTCGGCCAGGCCATCGCCATTCAGACGAGCAGTTTCACATCGGCGGGACGGGGGGAAGAATAGATTGTTCGATACTCGGAGTTCGATGTTCGGAGTAGGGACTGGACGTTCTCCGAACTCCGAACACCGAACATCGAACTTCCTGTACACTACACTGCGCGACGATGATGCAACAGGAGGTACATGCGATGTGTCATTTCCACAACGATCTGCCGACGATTGAGGACGGTGAGGATCAGTACATCCTCGACACGCCGGTGCTGCGCGACTTCATCGCGGCGGTCAATACCGCTCGTGCGGCCGCGCCGAACGATGCGGCCGCGATGGAGGCGATCCGGCCCCACTTCGCCGCCCTGCTCGCGGACCCGGCCTGGCTTCCGCCGGAGTACCAGGAACCGGCGACGCAGAGCGGCATGGGCGCCAATACCGGCATGTGGCTGTTGTATCGCGCGGGCGACGGCAGCCTCGCCTTCTCCGCCCTCGTCCTCGCGCCGGGGCGAGAAACGCCGGTCCACGACCATCTCGCGTGGGGGCTTGTCGGCCTCTACCGGGGCGAGCAGGATGAGATCGTCTACCGACGGCGGGACGACGGCACGCGCGATGACTACGCGGACCTCGACGTGGCGGAGCGGCACGCCCTGACGCCCGGCGACTTCTATACCCTGCTGCCGGAGAACGACATCCACCGCGTCCGCACGACCTCGGACATCACCTCGGTCTCGCTCCATCTGCTCGGCAACGACAACGGCTGCATCGCGCGGCGGCAATACGTGCCGGATGAGAAGATCGCGCGCCCTTTCCGTAGCGGCTACGTCAACATCATCTGCGCCGAGGGCGAGGCCCGCACCACCCCAACGTGGGACGACGTGCATGAATCATTGGAGCGGCTGGCGGCGGTGTAACGGGAGAGTAACGAGTAACGAGGAGAGCAGACCCTACTCGTTATACTCTTTCGCGATAGCAATGGCGGCATAGACGCCCTGCCCTTGTTTCGTAGGGGCGATTCGTGAATCGGCCTTTTGCGGTGGCAGGGCGCTGCGGGAGGAGCCCGGATGATCGAGGACGGGCGATTCACGAATCGCCCCTACGCAGGCGTCACGCCATCGCTATCACGAAAAAGTATTACTCGTTATTGGAGGGGGCGGCTGCCGAGTTCGTGGAGCGGTGCGGTGGCCGGGACATGCTGCAGGGCCGCTTCCTGTTCCTCGGCGATCCGGGTATCCTCGGTCTGGATATGGTCAATATCGCGCCGCATGACATAGAAGCGGTCGCTCGTGTCGTCCCGGACGGACTCGACCGTACCGGCGTACATCCAGCGGTAGATCGTCGGGCGCGCGACACCGAGTTTGTCCGCCGCCGCGCCGATGCTCATCAGTTCGTCGCGGTCCACGCTGCGCCATTTCGCCTGCGAGAGCATCTTGCCGAGCGGCTCCGTCCAGAATGGGTGCTGCACCTCGTAGGTATCCGCGCCGGCGGGCCAGAGGAGCAGATCGAGGATTGCCCGGACAGACTGGAAGACCTGCTCGGCGGGCACACGCTCCTCGCCGCGCGCGATGCGGGCGAGCCGCTGTAAATCCTGCCCCAATGGGCCGGAGCGCAACTGCTCCACCGATACCGCGTCCGGCGCACTGCCGGTCAGATGCCGGTGATAGCGGTGCAATTGGCTGTGAATCACCCGCAGCGTCTGGTCAATGATTGGTTCGTAATCGGTAGGCATGATATGGACCTTCGTTTCTTGTATGCCGCACCCAATCGCCGCACCGTCAATACGGACACTTTGTACGTTACGTATTGTACGTGCAGAAGGCGCGCTATGTCAAGTGGGTGGATTGGCTGCTTTCAGCGTTGATCGCCGCGTCTAGCAGGCAGTTCTATCACGCCTGCTTCCGCGACACTGGAATCACGATCGAGCCGACGGTGGGAGGATCGCTCTGTAATACCAGCGAGACGAACGCGACCTCCTCAGGGAGATGATTCTGGATATCGTCCTTGGCTCATTCAAGGCTTTTCCGCACGAAATCGTCATCTCGTGCCATCGCGCTGTAGTCGGGAGCGGGCCACCATTCCCACGACGGCGAATACCAGTATTCAGGACCGAGGATGCCCATACCGGATGCTGCCGCATCCTCCGCAAAATGCACCGCATTCTCGGGCAACAGGAGGAGTCCGTAACCGGAGCGAATCCCTCGATACTCATATCGCCGGATCAGGTCGAGTTCGGCAGGACTTGATGTGATTTGCGCCGCTGCTAAATCGTCCGCCAGTCCGATAGCGTTGTATTTCTGCAAGTTGCTAATCTCGCAGATCGGGGGAACATACTTAGGCGCGACCTCGATCAAGTCCCGTCCTGCCCGCCGTGCGTACGCAAGGGCATCTGCCAGAGAATATTGCCGCACCATTGGCGCGGTCTCATCCCGAAGGCCAACGGTCGGCGCGGTAATCTGTTCGTTGGTCCGCAGAGGTAGGGAATCGCTCATGATTGCCACTTGTGCCGCCCGTTCTGGTTACCCGTCGCAATGTGATCTGATTATCACACAAGACGCTCTATTGTCAGATTCGCATCGCATAACATGATCCATCTATAGATTTGCCTACATTCCCCGCCGATAGGGCAGCATTCGCCGCTCAACTTCGTCCATGAGGAAGTTGAGGAGGACGCCGAGGAGGGCGGCGGCGATCAGGCCCGCGTACATCTGCTCGATGTCGAGGATTTGCCACGAGAGCCAGATGCGCGTGCCAATGCCGTGCCCGCCGGGGATGACGAACTCACTGCCGACCGCGACGATCAAGGAAAACCCGAGCGCGAGCCGCGCCCCGGTGAGGACGAGTGGTAGCGCGCCGGGCAGCGCGACGGTACGAATCACCTGCCAGCGGCTCGCCCCGAAGGCGTGCGCGACATCGAGGTGCAGCCGGTCTATCGCCAGCACACCCGCCATTGCGTTCAAGAGGACGAAGAAGAAACTGCTCGCGACGATCATCGCCACCTTGCTCTCCTCGCCCAGCCCAAAAATGACGAGAAAGAGCGGCAGGATGGCGATTTTCGGTATCGCGTAAATGAGCGACGTGATCGGCAGCAGGACGGCACGCAGCGTCCCGGAAAGGCCCATCAGCAGACCGACCGCGGCGGCGGGAATGAATCCGAGCACGAAACCGACTGTGACGCGCCGCGTCGTCGCCAGCACGTCGAGCGGCAAATCACCGGAAAGCGTGATGCGCTTCAATGCGCCGAGAATGGACGTCGGCGGCGGAAAAAAGGTCGCATTGAGCAACCCGGAACGTGCCGCGATTTCCCACAGCACGAGCAGAAACACGGGCGAGAGGAAGGCGAGCACGCGTTCGCGGCGGACGGTCATCGCACCGCCTCCCCGGTCAACTCGACATCCTGCGCGTGACGAACTTGCGCTTCGAGTGTCTCCCAGATGCGCGTGGCGGCGGCGCGGAAAGCGAGGCCTTCGCGGTCGGCATAGCGGGTGCGCGGGCGGGGCAGATCAATCGGCAGGTCGAGGATGATCCGGCCCGGTCGCGCGCTCATCACACAAACGCGGTCGCCCATCGCCACCGCCTCGTCCACGCTATGTGTGACGAAGAGGACGGTCGTACCGCTCCCCTGCCAGAGCGCTACCAATTGCTCCTGCATCAGGATGCGCGTCTGCTCATCGAGACTGCCGAACGGCTCGTCCATCAGGAGCACATCGGGATCAACGGCGAGGGCGCGGGCGATGTTGACGCGCTGCTGCATACCACCGGAGAGGGTATGCGGGTAGGCGCGGGCGAATCGCTCCAGCCCGACACGGCGCAACTGCTCCAGCGCGCGCTCTCGCCGCCGCGCTGTCGGCATGCCCGCCAGTTGCAGCCCGTACGCCACGTTATCCACCGCTGTCAGCCACGGAAAGAGCGACTGCCCCTGGAAGACCGTCGCCACCCGCCCGGCGAGATGCGCCATCCCGCTCGTTGGTCGCGCCAGCCCCGCGAGGATGCGCAAGAGCGAGGTCTTCCCGCACCCGCTCGGCCCGACGAGGCAGACGAACTCACCCGGTTGGATGGTGAGGTCTATATCTATAAGCGCCGGGATCGTGCCGAATTGTTGGGAGACGTCTGTGACGCGGACCGACCTACCCCCTGCCCACTCCCTACAAGGAGGGGGTTCACTCTGGCTCCCCTCCCTTTTAGGGGAGGGGTTGGGGGAGAGGTTCCCTATCCGCTGCCCGCTCATTGCTTGTACGGCCCCAACTTCTTCACCGCCGCTGTCACAAAAGATACGTCGATTTCTTTACTCATGTCAAGCGGGTCTTTATATGTCAGGCCGCCACGTTCAGCATAAAATTGCTGCATCGTCTGAAGGTCATCAATCTTGAACTGGCCGTTCGGATCGAACGTCGGCGCGTTGGATCGCTTTACCACGTCGGCAGGCACGCGCGTATATTTCTCAACGATGGTGGCGATGGCGTCTGTCTTGAAGGCGTTGCCTTGCAGATCGCGGCACGCTTTGATGTAGGCATTCATGAAGCCCTGCGCGGGGCCTTTCTTCTGCTGCGCGAACGTCGTGTTGTAGAGGAGAATCGTCGGGAAGAAGCCGCTGATGAAGTCGTCGGAGAGGACGACGATCTGCCCCTTGTCTTTTGCCTGCGTGACGACCGGCTCGCCGAGCATCGCGGCGCTGATCGCGCCATTTTCGAGGGCGGCGGGGACATCCGGGAAAACGACATTCTCCACCTGCACGTCGCTCAGTTTCAAGCCGCCTTTTTCGAGCGCACGCGCCAGCCAGTATTCGGTCGCGGAACCGGCAGCATTGATCGCCACCTTCTTGCCTTTGAGGTCCGCGACCGAATGGAACTGGCCGCTATCGTATGCCTTCTTCGAGACGACGAGTGGCGTCGTGACGGGCGGCGTCTCACTATGGAGGGGCGCGACGACTGTAATGCCGATCTTCTTTGACAGGGCGTTGAAGGTGGCGACGCCCAGCCCGCCGAGGCCGACATCGAAGTTGCCCGTCGCGGTCTGCGTGATGATGTCCGTACCGCCCGCCAGTGGCGCGAGATGAATATCGAGGTTTTCGGCCTTGAAGTATCCCTTCTCGATGCCGACATAAAGCGGGGCATCAATCATCACGGGGATATAACCGACGGTCAGTGTGGTAGGTGCATCGGCGGATTTCGTGCCGCCGCACGCCGTGAGGATCAGCGTAACGACCAGCACGCCGACAAGGAATCCAGGTCTGAGTATCCGTCGCATCGTCTATCGCTCCTGCCGCGCTGCAAAAGGAAGCCTCGTTGCTTCCTCCCCAGAGTATACTCCGCCCACCGCAAAAGCAGACGACTTCCCATCGTGACGCGACGGGGCTGATTGAATGCGTTGCGCGGCGGCGTACAATACCCGTGATGATTGGTGGTAGCAGCAGGCTTTTAGGGAAAGAAGCGGTACGATGACGTTTCAAGAAATGATTACTGAAATCCCGCATCTCTCGCACGAGGAGCGGTTGGCGCTGCTGGAGGCGTTGTATTGGTCGTTGCGTGCGGAAACCGCGCAGGCCGAGACCAGCTCACTCTTGCATCTGCGCGGTGTTCTTAAGCCGGATACGCCACTACCAAGCACGTACGATTACACGGAGGAATATGCAAACTACGTGATCGAGAAGTATCGCTGATGCGCGTCTTGCTCGATACCGACGTTATTCTCGACTTTTTCCTGGCGCGTGAACCGTTTGTCGTGAACGCCACCGCGCTCCTTGAAGCCACCCAGCGGGGCGACTTCGATGGCTACATTTCGGCGAGCACGCCGATCAACGTATTTTATCATGCCCGTAAATTCAAAGGAATTGCGGTCGCACGCCACGTAGTGACGGTACTTCTCGCGTCACTGCCGGTTTGTCTGATTGATGGGGCGATCGTGCAGGCCGCGCTTGTGCTCTCATTCTCAGATTATGAAGATGCCGTGCAACACGCAAGCGCGACGGCGAGCGGGATGGAGGCGATTGTGACGCGCAACCGCGACGATTATCGGCGCGCAACGCTGCCGGTCTTCTCCCCCGCCGACTTCCTCGCGCAACTGCCGCACTGAGGACGGTGTGCATACTGTGGGTGGTCAGGATGGTCACCTGATTATGGATGACCACCCTGATCACCCACTCGCCTACGCGAAGCGTTCTTCCTTCCACGGGTCAGCGTCGTTGTGATAGCCGTACTTCTCCCAGAAACCGAGGCGATCTTCGGGTAGCAGTTCGATACCGCGCACCCACTTCGCGCTCTTCCATGCGTACTTCTTCGGGATGACGAGGCGCAGGGGCCAGCCGTGGGCGGGCGAGATGTCCTCGCCGTTGTTGCGCCACGCGAAGAGGCAGTCGTCGTCCAGGAAAACGGAGAGCGGCATATTCGTCGTGTAGCCGCCATCGCACTTAATGAGGACGAACTTCGCCTCCGGCGTGACCTGCACATGCGACAGCGCTTCCTTTGTGCTGACACCCTCCCAATGATTATCGAAGGTGCTCCAGCGGGTGACACAGTGCATGTCCGCCGTGATTTCGGCATGCGGCAGAGCGCGGAATGTGTCGTACGTCCACGTCACAGGCTCATCAACGAGGCCACTGATCGTGAAATCCCACCGGAATGGGTCGGAGCGCGGGATGCTGCCGTAATGGAGGATGGGCCATTTATCGGTCAGTGTCTGGCCGGGCGGCAGACGGTCGCCATAGGCGGCGCGATTGGCGCGTCCGGCGGTGAGAGCGCGAAAGATCATCGGGAAATTCTCCTGTGTGTCGGGGCGGTTCTCGACTCGCCCGCCGTACGGTACAGCGGTGAGTCTACTATCGGTTCCTTACCGTTGCATTACACATGCCATGCGGAAAGAAAACCCCTCCCGGTATCCCCCATGTTGCCCAAGCCGTCGAACAGGTAGTAACGACCCATTCGCGTTCCGTCGGCTAATCAGATAGTCGGGGGCGTGCGGAGATAGCGGTCGTCTGATTGGATGTGAAACGTGTTCTATTCAGTCATATCGCCAGTAATACAACAGGGTTGGATCAGACGGGAAACCGGGTCCGTAGTCAGTGCCGGTGATTGCTTCCTCAATCTGATCTATGTTCAGATCGAGTAGTCGCCATTGTGGATCAAGGTATTCGTCCGCTTGCGTCGGCCGCACTCTGGCAAGACGTCGCTCCTCAGACGCACCGAACGCCGCGTAGTTTCGCTGTGCTTCAATAAGAGAGACACGATTCGCACCGCGTGTCCGGGGAAATCGTAGCTGTGAGATGTCATCCTGCCATTGGCAGATTGGGCAGAAGGCGTAGGAGCCGGGTGGCTCAGGAAAGACCTTGTGACCACAACAGGGACAAGGGAACGTATCTGTGATCACTCGTCTCCTTGCTGGTCGCCCTCAATGACTCCTTGCAATCAGGAATTACCGCTGACTTCGGGGTGCCTACGCCAGATAGTCAATCTTCAGATTAGCCGGAGGGGGAAACTCTAACGCCTCCTTCGTCACTGGCACCGAATGGAGAACTATTTCCATGGCGCTTAGGTAGCCATCATCGACGAACAATAGGATTTCACACGGTTCTCCGTCGCTGGTTTGTCCTATTGCCTGTACGGGAATTCGCCAATTGACGCGCGCGGGAGGGGCAATGGAACGATCAACAATAAGAGAGATCGTTGCGCCATCGGGTTCTTGCACTGTGACACACGTCGCAGGGACTTGCGAGTTTAATTCTTCGTGCCCCCTAAAACGCTGTGAGACGAGAAACTCCAGCACTTCTCGCTCACGATTCGTTAAGGGACGGGGTGGATTGAATGAAGGCCATTTGCCCCGCTTTCTTGAATGATTGGGCGGTGTTTTCTCTTGTTCGCCCATCTTCACTGTTGAGTCATCTTCTCTCATCATGTCTTTGACACCTTCGATCTCTATGGGCGTTGTCGCATCGGTTGCCCGAACACCGCAGAATCAACGTTGAACTCTCCCGCATCTTCTCTATAGTAGACGTTATACCCTATGTCTACGTAGCGACCATCATAGAAGAAGTCGGTCATCTGTGAGGGATTCCGTCCAGACACTATCTCGCCAATCTCGAACTTGGCGTAGATATCGTCGGCAATCCTCTGTTTGACGGCGTTCTCATCTATGTCAGATGGAAACAAGTGCTCTGCCTGATTAAATATATGGCCATCGTCGAAGTCAATCCTCCCCCAGCCGCCCGTAGGATCGTTATAGTTTACGCCACGCGGGTTAGCTGGCTCGGCGAATGGTTCCGGCGCCTGTCCACCGCATTCCTCTGGATCGCATAATCCCGCTGGATCGGTGAAGTTGACGGGGTTATCGCTCACATAGGCATACCCATTGCCCAGCGGATCGAGTTGGGTGAACCGTCCTCGTGCCGGATCGTAGTACCGCGCCCCCAGCTTGTACAAGCCCGTCGCGTCGAGATATGCCCCGGTGTACCGGAACGGGTTCCCGTCCGCTACCGGCCCCGTCTTCACCACTTCCTGCCCGTACGGATCGTACCCGTACCGTGCTGCCACGTTGCCGAACTGATCTACCATCCCCACCACGCTGCCCAAGCCATCGTACAGGTAGTAGTACGTCGCTCCGTTCGCGTACCGCTGGCTCACCAGTCCGCCACTCGGTGTCCGTGTGTAGTACGTCGTTTGGTTGTTCTTCGCCTCGCTCGACACACCGAGGCCGCTGGTCACGTAGTGGCTGCCTCCCGCGTCCGTCCGCTCCCCCTGCCCGCCATCGAGGTAGCTGATCGGGGTCAGCGTCCCGTTCAGTCCGGTGATCCCGACCGTCTGGTTCTTCGCGTTGTCGACCCGCACCTCGCCCTTGCTGCTCCCCAGTTCGTTGCCGTTCGCGTCGTAGGTGTAGGTGCGATCCTGCCCGGTGTTCCAGTCCAGCTGCTCGTTCGCCGCGTTGAAACTCGCACTCGTCCCCGCCCCGCCGATCACCGTGCTCGTTCGGTTCCCGTTCGCGTCGTAGCTGTACTGGTAGTCCGCTTTAGAAAACAAAACCTATCAAAGCTATCTTCTCAGGCATTTCGTTCAGGATGTAGTTCTCTGCTGCTTCGATACTCTCAGTGATAAAATCAGGGGCATTTACCAACTTACTGTAATCGGGACTCCAAATATACTCTATAAGTCCTTCTCTATCCGGTTCACGGTAGTACCACAACTCAAGACCAAGCACGCCTTTGCCGATTGCTCTCAACCTGTCCGCAAATTCGAGTGCATCGGCCTTGTTCAACAGCAAGCGGTGCGCATACATTATTCCGCGATTCTTATATTCGGAGACTAACTGCTGAACTGCGTCCATCGTCTTCTCCATCCACATGTTCTTCTGTATCCCGAGGCAAGATCAGCGGCGTTGTATCTCGGTACGCCGCAGAATATAACGCTATCTGCGGCGTACCGAGCGATTGAACTCGAGAAGACACTATCTTGGTCGGATTGGCACGCCATTTGGGTCTTGCGTATTATCCCACCAATCAGGCTTGTTCCGGTTGCTGATTTGTATCACCTCCCCGGTATTGTCGTTGACGACGATATAGTGGCCATCCGATCCGTAGTACGCTGTTGCAGGATCGTTACTTGTCTTGTTAATCGCTGGATGCTGATCGACAGGATTGTTTGCGACGTTGTTTATATCGTCCCCGGTCCATCCGCGATCTGCCATCTGTTCCGCGATTTTGGGTGTAACGGTAACGATGTTTCGCGGACTTGAATTAGGCCCTGCGTAATCCGCAGGCTCATAAGGATTAATAGGTCCGGCACTGCAGCTGCTATTCGCGTCCGAGCAATCATCCAGCCCCGTCGGATCAACGAAGTTGACGGGGTTGTCGCTCGCGTAGACGTACCCATTCCCCAGCGGATCAAGTTGCGTGAACCGTCCTCTCGCCGGATCGTAGTACCGTGCCCCCATCTTGTACAGCCCGGTGCTGTCGAGGTACGCCCCCGTGTACCGGAACGGATTGCTCTCCGCTGCACTCCCCGTCTTCACCACCGTCTGCCCATACGGGTCGTACCCGTACCGTGCTGCCACGTTCCCGTTCACATCCACCAGCGCGACGATGCTCCCCAAGCCATCGGTCAGGTAGTAATAGCGCACCCCACCCGGCAGTAACTCACTCACCAGCCTCCCGCCCGGTGTCCGCGTGTAGAGCGTCGTCACCCCACCCTTCGTCTCCCGGCTGATCCCCTCCGCTGTGTTGACGTAGTGGCTGCCTCCCGCATCCGTCCGTATGCACTTCGGCGTTTATAGAGGTGGACAGCCAGAGGCTCAGTGGCATAGTTTTCACTGTCTACCGAACCGGGGTGACCCCAATCCCACTTTCCCGGAATCCACGGTTCATACATTTCATCAGGGGGTAGGCAGTCCCGCTTGTCGCCGTCGCCACGCCTGCCAAATTAACTCCCCGACTTCGTCGAAGCGCTCTGCAAACTCCTCGTGGAACGTCGCCTTCCATCGCTTCCGGAACTCATCAAGCGCGATATTCCGTACATCCTCGGCAGATTGAGCTTGGGGAAGGCGATCAAGAATCAAGTACGTCACTGGCGTATACCACTCTGCGCCTAAGGGGTCCATCCATGCAATGATCGGATCATACCGATACAAAATGTCTAGTACGTCGTCGAACACGGGACCATAGACGGGCAGCGTCTCCCGCTGACGGTCGCGCCGCTGATCGAGATTCGACGGTTGCCATCGTTCACTGTTTATTGTCGTTTGCACGGCGTCCGTACCGCTTAACACAGACACCACGAAGCGCCAAGGACCCGGAACCTCGGCAACAAGCGCACCCGCCTCTCTACGGGGGCGGTCGGTGAACCGCATCACCGGCACATCAAATTCTAGTGGCAGCTCCTCGCGTCGAAGTGCGGGATAGAACACATATGAGAGATACCAGTTCGGTCCATTATCGAGATGAAGTATTGACGCACCTTTCCCGCCATAATGTGTAACCGGGTCTGGGTGTCTTTTCGGATAAAACATGAACAGTGGATAGCCTTGTGAATCGGGACGAATCACCCGTAGATTCGCGACCCAGCCATCCGCATAGCAATCTATTGATAAGAATGTCAGCGTTGTATCATCTTGCGTCTGAGACTGTGCGACGGGAATAACTCGGACAAGGTTGTGAAGCTGTGGATACTGGTCTGACATCTGCGTCCTCCATCCTCTTCATGTACCATAGTCTATGGTGCATCTGACGAACCGAACCGGAGAACGAGGGCGCGATGCCGCTCCCGCTAGCTGATCGCTTCCGTTTCCTCGCTCCAGCCCGTACATTCCTCCGCGAGTACCAGTCATCAACAGTTCGCTGTTGCTACATTCCGATTGAGGCCCACATGGTTTGAGGTCAGCAGTCAGCACATCCCAGAGGCCATCAACAGCGTGTACACCATGAGGCAGAGTTGGCGAAATCGGTTCTGCTCGTGGTGTTCTGCGGTCGGATATGGATGAGTTTCAGCAACCCGATTCTTACCCAACCGCAGGACATTCGTCAACTTCTACGAGCCCAAGGTCCCGATAGCCAGCAACTATGCCGTTAGCTATCGTTGAGATGGGTAAAGGCCAGTAACAACGGTGCCATCACGCGGGTCGATCAGCAAGTTAAGACCGTCAGGACCAATGCGTAGGTCGTAATTTGGATTTGACCCTGGTCCAACAGGAATCGTTCTTGCAGCATCCGCGACAGCCCCAGGCGTTACTCCGCGCGCCTCAAAGGATCCCGCATACCCTTTAGAGCCATTTCCATACGGTTCTGAACCATATCCTTGAATCGGCCCCCCACGAGGAAATTCATAGTTTGGCCCATCATCAAACGTGAATGCTCCGGTGAAATAACTTCCGGGCCTTGTATATGTCGGTTCACCACCGGGTTCCCCGCCTTCACAACCGCCACAACCGCCATTACCGGTCATGCCTCCCGCGCAATTACCTGTCGTGCTACTGCACTCGTCTAATCCACTTGGATCAATGAAGTTGACCGGGTTGTCACTCGCATAGACGTACCCGTTGCCCAGCGGATCGAGTTGCGTGAATCGTCCCCGCGCCGGGTCGTAGTACCGCGCTCCCATCTTGTACAAGCCCGTGCTGTCCAGATACGCCCCCGTGTACCGGATGTAGACTCCGACGGAGAAGTGGTTCTCCCGTGTTCGTGGTGACGCCGTCAGCCCCGCCACACCACTCGCTGCCGCAGGAGGTCCACCTTTCCTCGCCCATACATTGACCGTTTCACCAACTTCAGCCGATTGATCTGTCCCT
>JBPCPB010000377.1:0-4398 GCA_050999735.1 Thermomicrobiales bacterium
CGCTCGTCGGCTTGCGGCCATCGTCCTGCAGCGCGGAAATGATCCGTAGATCGGCCTCATCAAGAGCAAACCCATTCGCCGACGTAGACCCACCTCCTCGAGCATTGACAGATATCCCCGAGTGGTCAGAACAACCGTAGAATACCACTGGATGGACGAATCGTCAATAAACTACCCCTCAATGGTCATAACGCCCATAGATGTAGGTAATCGTTCAGCAGATTGTACGAGTTCTTGTCGCGTGCCTCTGGTTGGATGAGCTCATCAGCGGGAACGCCCGGAGCATGTACCCGCGAACTGTTCTACGTGAAGACGTCGTGGCGCCTCTCGATCAAATTCTCCCAAAATCGGATATCTGGTCAGATAGATGGTCCTCTACCTAATCGGAGCGGAGACGTGTTCGTGGCGTCGTTGACGACGGTGGAGAAAGAAGGGAATGAGCAGGACGAGACGGAGGAGTGAGAGGATCGCGCAGGCGAGCCAGATCGTCTGGAACCGATTGCTATGCGCGAGCAGTACCCCAAAGACAACCCCGGCGAGCGTCGCGCCGATCTGGGCGACCGTTGCCATCAGCGCGACGACACGGGCCGTCTCGCTGACCGCGAATCGCTCCCCCGCGAAGAGCATCAGCGGCGCGGTCGTCGCCGCGAGACTGACGCCGACGAGGATCGTCAGCGTGAAAAGCACGGGGATCGGCTCGTGCGGGACGAGGATGACGTAGCAGGCGAAGGCGAGCGCCGATCCGCCGAGCACAACGAGCGCCCTGCCACGCGGCAGGTCGGCGAGCATGCCGACGAGCGGCGCCGCAACGAGGAGCGCGAGATTCGCGGCGGCGGTGAAGGTTCCGGCGCGCACGGTCGAGTAGCCGAAGACCTGCGTCAGATAGGTCGGCAGCCAGGTGAGCAGGCCGTAGGTCGCCAGCATCCCCGTGAAACTGATCGCGAGCAACTGCCAGAAGTCCGGCCGCCAGCCGATGCCGGTGCGTGTCCCCGCGACCGGCGGTGTCCGTTCCTGCGGCGGCGCATCAGGGAGGATGATCGTCGCGACGATTAGGATGACGAGCGTGAACACCGGCAAGGTGAACAGCCCGCCCGTCATGCCGAAGTGTGCCACGCAGATTGGGACGAGAATGAGCGCGCCCACCGCACCGACACCCGCGCCTGATTGCAGGATGCCCATCACCCGGCCGCGCTCCGTGTGCGCGAAGAGAGTGATGCCGAGTTTCATCGCCGGGGTGTAGAGGAAGGCACCTGTGGCGCCGAGCAGGAAGCGGGCGACCAGGGCGAGATCGTAGGTGCGCATCCCGGCGAAGGCCGCCGAGAAGAGGGCGCTGAGCGCGAGGCCGGTGAGCAGGAGTGATCGGGCGTTGAAACGGTCGCCGATGAGTCCGACGATCGCCTGGAAGATCGCGTAGCCGAGGACGTAAGACGCGAAAAGGGTACCGACGCCGACGTAATCCACGCCGTACCGGTATTGCAGGTCCGTGAAGAGCGGCACGAGGCCAGTGCGTTGGGCGTTGTGGACGATGAGCATCGCCGCAAGTAGGGCGACGGTCATCGGTTTCGAGCCATATGTCGTCCGGTAGGATAGGCGGTCCATTGGGGTATCAACGCCGCCATCGGGAGGCATGGCTACTCCTTGAGGTAGCGGCGAACCACGCCAGCATCCGCTTGTCGAATCCAGTATGACATGTCAGGAGCGAAGCAGGATGACCTCAGGGCTGCCGGAACTTCTGAATCCTCCCTCCGATCACGTCCGCAACGTAAATGCTTCCCTGATTATCCACGGCGATGCCGCTCGGGTAGATAAATTGGCCATCACCCATGCCGGTACCTCCCCATGCTCCGAGCAAGTGTCCGTTCGTATTGAATTTCTCGATACGATCGCCGTCATTTCGCCCAACGTAGATGTTCCCTTGGCTGTCGACAGCGATTCCTGGCTGGCCTTCGGGTTGAACGCCACTCATGCCGGGGCTACCCCATGCGGTGAGGAAGTGGCCGCTGTCATTGAAAACCTGGATGCGGCTATTATCCGCGTCGCCGACAATGATCTGACCGCGCCGGCTCACGGCAATGCCACTGGGGTACATGAACTCGCCATTGTTTTTACCCTGGCTGCCCCAGGCGAGGAGGAAGTGACCATCACGATCAAATTTCTGAATGCGCTGATTTCCGGCGTCGCCCACATAGACCATGCCCTGTCCGTCGGCTGCCATGCCGGTCGGGAAGTCGAATTGCCCATCGCCGGTACCGTGATCGCCCCACTCGAGCAGGAACTGTCCGGTGCTATCGAATGCCTGGATGCGGTCGTAGTAATCTGATACATAGACCGTTCCGCGCTCGTCAACGGCGATACCGCCGGGAATCGGCCCACTGATCCTGAAGACAAACTGCCCATGGCCATCACCGATGCTGCCCCACGTCGTGAGGAACCGGCCACGACTGTCGAACTTCTGCACGCGTTGATGGTCAGCATCGATCACATAGACATTCCCTTGCCGATCCGTTGCGAGCGCCGTGGGATACTGCAAGTCGTGGTCAATGCGCGAAACGAATTCGATGGGATTGGAAGGAGCCGGTGGTACCGGTGTGGGCGACGGGAGCGGGGTCGCAATGACGATGGTGCGCGTGGCGGCGGCGGTCGGGGTATTCGCCCGAGCGCGTGAGCTGCCCACCGGTTCCTGCCCGCATGCCGCGAGAAGCGTTCCGAGTGTCATGGCTGCGGAACCACGGAGGAGTTCCCGGCGTGTACAGCGAGGTGCACGTTCGCCTTTCCGCGCCCAGTCCCTGCCGACGCACTGGCAATCGGCGCTCGAATGAGCGCGTGCTCCTGAGAAATGGTCCATATCGGCCCCATTCGTCGCTGTCGAAGGCATCGCCACACTGCAATCCGCCAGTAGATCGACGGCGTTAATGATGATCGATCGTGTCGGTAGGAGCATACGAACCACGGTGTCCGGGAGCCTCACCGGCCATGGTAACATCGAATCGTCGGATGACATCTCTTCTAGGATTCGATGTCGGCGACAACATCGGCGACGCGCGGCGGTTGGCCGGATTGTCGCTGCGAACGAATCAGCGTGCCGTTGAGGAAGAGTGCGAACTCGTCCTCCGGGACCGGTGTCAGCGTCAGTGAATCGATCCGCTCGTCGAACCGTGCGAACAGTCGTCGGGCCAGCGCCAGCGCCGCATCTTCGTATTTGATCCGCTCGAAGTGGATCGCGAAATTGAGCGGCGCCATTCAGTCGAGCACGACCGTCACGTCGCCGTCCACGACTTCGACGGGATAGGTCGTGACCCGCACCTTCGGGTCGAAGACCGATTCCCCCGTCTTGATGTCATATTCCCACTCGTGCCACGGGCAGCGCAGGATCTCCCCCTCCCGCCCGTAGCGGTATTCGTAGACGTCCGACGGCAGCGCCGTACCGACGATCTTGCCGAGGCAGACCCGCGATCCCTGATGCGCGCAGGTATTTTTCAGCGCATAGAACGTCCCCTCAAGATTGAAAATACCGATCTCCCCCCGGCCAACGATCCGCACGATCTTCCGCCCGCCTGGCGGGATTTCCTCCACCCGCGCCACGACATGCCGTTCCATATTCAACCCCCAAATACGAGCGCAGAGACCGCAGAGGACACAGAGGAGAGGAAGACTTTTCTTTTCTGATCTCTGTGGTCTCCGTGTTCTCCGCGCTACGGTTCTTTCGTCAGACCAGGAGCCGGTCGCCGTAGAGGGCGAGAGCGTTTTCGACCAGCACGCGGCGGCGGATCGCTTCGGGGATGGCCGCGATCATCGCGAAGGGATCCCCATAGAGCCAGCTCGGATAGTTGCTCGAAAACAAGAGCGTCCGCTCCGCCTTGACCATTTCCAGCACCTGCCCGACTTGCGCGGCTTCTGCCATCTCTAAGGGATAGGTCGTTGAATAGAAATGCCGCAGGATGTACGCGCTCGGCGGCTCCTTCACCCACGGCGTCTCGGCCCGTTGCGCCTTCCAGTTCTTGTCGAAGCGCCACATGATATGCGGCAGCCAGAAGATGCCGCCCTCGCAGAGGACGACCTTGAGGGTCGGGTATTTTTCAAACACCCCTTCCGTCACCATGCTGCCAATGTGCGCCATGTAGTTCTGCGGGATCGCACCGTACCACTCGAAACAGGTACTCGGATGACCGACGGCGGTCGAGGGCGGCGACATCCCCGCCCCTTCTCCACCGAGATGCACGGCGAGCGGCAGATGGTGGCGCGCGCACGCTTCGTAGATCGGATGATACTGACGGCGACCGAGGGGAGATTCCGATGCGCTGCCCATCAGCACCTGCACCATACCGGGATGCTCCGCGAGGCGATCAATCTCCGCGACGGCCTGCGCGGGGTCCTGCGGCGCGACAAGGATCGAGCCTT
>JBPCPB010000380.1:0-12650 GCA_050999735.1 Thermomicrobiales bacterium
TAATTGACGGGGATTTGCACCGAGTGTTCGATCTCGTCCGGGTCGCGACCGATGGCGACGCAATGCTCGCGCAGCACATTCGCCTTGTGCTGGAAAATCTCCGTTGATTGCGCGGTGGCGTTCCAGATGTCCGCGTGCTTCGCGACGACGCGGAGCGTCAACTGCTCGCCGCTGCCGCCGATGACGATGGGTGGATAGGGCTTCTGCACCGGCTTCGGCTCGCTGCGGGCGTCGTGCAGTTGATAGTACCGGCCCTCGTAGGTCGTCAGGTGCTGCGTGCAGAGGGACTTGTAGATTTCGCATGCCTCATTGAGCCGCCGGATGCGCTCGCCCGGTTGATAGAGCGGGATGCCCATGCTGGTGTGCTCGTACTCGTTCCAGCCCGCACCGATGCCGAAGTCGAGCCGCCCGCGCGAGATAATGTCCGTCGTGATGGCGATTTTGGTCAGGACGGCGGGATGGCGATAGGTGTTGCCCGTGACCATCAAGCCGAGGCGCACGCGGCTTGTCTCAACGGCGAGCGCGGCGAGCGTCTGCCACCCTTCGAGGCAGGGGCCATCCAAATGCCCATTGATCGGCGAGAAATGGTCGAAGAGCCACGCATGCTCAATGACGGGGATACCGTCGGCCTCCTTCCAGACGGTGGCAATCTCCTCGTAGGTCGTGTCCTGCGGTGCCGTCTTAATCCCGAACCGTAATGGTCGTGCCATCATGCTCCTCCATTCCTCATCAAAAATGGTGACAAACCGATTGAACCGCAAAGACGCAAAGGACACAAAGAACGCAAAGAGGGATGAAAAGGAAAACGCGTTCGCCACCTGCTTGATGTGTCGATTCCCCACTTCTGTTTCCCTTTGCGTCCTTTGTGCTCTTTGCGCCTTTGCGGTTCGTATGGTTTCGCTCCATCTCAATACCAGCGCGCTTTGTCGGTGATGGTCGCGAGCGGTTCACCGGCGACGAAGCGGCGGACGTTTTCCACCACGACGGCGAGGCGGCGCGCATCGGTGTGCGGCCCGGCGTCCGCACTGTGCGGCGTGATGATGACATTCTCCATCTTCCAGAGCGGGCTGTCACGAGGGAGTGGCTCCGTCTCGAAGACATCGAGCGCCGCGCCTGCGATCCATCCTTCCGCGAGCGCCGTTTCCAGCGCGGCGAGCCGGACGATCTTGCCCCGTCCGATGTTGATAAAGAAGGCGTCCCGCCGCATCCGCCGGAACATCGCTTCATCGAACAGCCCGGTCGTCTCCGGCGTCTGCGGCGCGCAGATAATCACCGCGTCCGCATCGGGCAACAGGCCCGGCAGTTGCGTGGGGCGGGCAAGTTCCGCCGCGCCGGGCGGTGCGGTCTCAACCTTCGGGGCCACGCCAATGATGGATGGCCCGAAGACGGCGAGCCGCCGCACGACCTCGCCACCGATCCCGCCCACGCCCATAACGAGCACGGTCATCGCCGCCGGGTCGCGCACGCGGATGTCATCATGCGGCGTCCAGATGCCCGCTGCCTGCCGCCGCATGAGATGCGGTAGATCGCGGCAGAGCGCGAGAAAGAGCGCCAGCACATGGTTGGCGATGTGATCGTTGTAGATATTGCGCATATTCGTCAGCGTCACATCGCTGGCGATCAGATCGGGGAAGAGGACGCTTTCGAGGCTGATACTCGGCGCTTGCAGCCAGTGCAGATGCGGCGCGGATTCGAGGAGTGCCGGGTTCAACTTCCCGATCCACCCGTCCGCCGTCCGCGCCGCCGCCATCGCCTCCGCTTCGTTCGTCGGCGTCACGACCTCGGCCTCCCCCGCCGCGCCGCGAATCGCCTCCACCCATGCCGCCGACTGCTCCGGCCAAATCACAATACGCATCGCATCTCCAATCGAAACCGATTCAAGCGCAGAGGACGCAGAGGACACAGAGAACGCAGAGCAAAGAAGAATGAACGAGGAAGGAAACTAAGCCACATTGTATTCGTCCTTCTCTATCGTACTCTTTCTCTGCGCCCTCTGTGTCCTCTACGTCCTCTGCGCTTGAATCGGTTTTACCGTGCGGCGGCGACGATTTGGGCGACGACATCGGGCGGGAGGGGACCGCGAGCGGTCCAGCGGAGGGCATCGTCCAACTGCGACACATCGGAGTAGCCGACGAGGGCGGTAGCGATGCCTGGTTTCGCGAGGGCGAAGCGGACGGCCATTTCCAGTGTGTTCTCCAGCCCAGCCTCGGTCGCGAACCATGCCAGGTCCTTCGCGCGATTCATGTCGTGTTCGTACTCTCCGCCACCGACGAGCGGCGAACCGGGATCGCCCGCGTTCGCGTGTCGCTCCGGTTGCAGCGTCAATGCGCCCGCCGCGAGGACGCGAATGGCGATCACGCCGACCCCCGCGCTCGCCGCCGTATCAATCAGACCGCCGAAATCCTGCTCGCCGCCGCTCGCGCCCGCGTATCCCGCGCTCGGATTGACGGCATTGAAGTAGGACTGCATCGTCGCGAAGATGCCACTTTGCACGGCATCGCGCAGGGCCGCCGTTTCACCCAGACCGGTGAAGCCGATCTGCCGTGCCAAACCGCGTTCTTTGACGCGCCGCAACCCCTCGGCAATCCCGCCCTGTACGGCATCGAGGCCGACAGAACCGCCGCTCGCCGTCTGAAGCGCGCCCGCGCCGGGCCGGGTGATTGGATTGTGCAGTTGCAGGAGGTCCACGGCGTCATGATCGAGCCGCCGCAGGCTCGCCTCAACTGACGTTTGAATCGCCATCACCGGATCGCTGAGGTCGTCGGCAGTGAGACGCACCTTCGTTCCGACGACAACGCGATCCCACGCGTCCAGTTCGCGCAGGACGCGGCCAAGATTTTCCTCGGACGCGCCATTACCGTAACTGGACGCGGTGTCGTAATAGGTGATGCCCGCGTCGAGCGCGTGTGCGACAGCGCGCCGCTGTTCGGCAGGGTCGCCCTTCGTGAACAAGCCGCCAATCGCGCCGCTCCCATAGCCGAGCGCGGAAACCTGCAATCCGGTCCTGCCCAGTGGACGTTGCTCCATCACGTTGCTCCTGATGCTTGCGCGCCATCACTCACGGACACGTCCATCATACACGAGCGCCGATGGAAGATGATGGAATCCGCATCGTGATTGTCGCGTTCCATTGCTGTCCGCCGTTGTTCCCGCGCATTCACTGTCACGTTCTCTAGAGCGTGACAGTTCCATAGAACAGAAGCCGGATGTCAGGAGCATAGAACACCGACAAGATGTCCCGTTCGTGCGTATCGCCTCTTCGTCCGGCTTCCGGTACAGATGTCCCATTCGTGCGCGTTGCCTCTTCGTCCGGCTTTCCGGTACGGTAGCCATAGTCGGAGAGCATCCTATACACCGTTGGCAGACGAAATATTCGCATCGTAAGACTGGCTGGTCGCGCATGCGCCTTTCTCTCCGGATCATCAGATGGGTACTCGCCGGAGTAACTGCTCTTCTTGTCCTCATTGCATTGCCGGTCGTTCAGCCGCAAACGGTCACCGCCCAGACGGGGATTCATTTGGCGACAAAGATCTCCGCGCACGGCTTTTTCAGCCCGCAAACCGACGATTCAGGCAATCGCTATGTCTGGAGTGAGCCAACCGCGTCCACGCGCTTCCAGTTCATTGGCCGAGAAGCGCCGGAGTTGGTGCTGTCGCTCCGTAGCGCGGCGGTTGCGGGTGGGCCGGACGCGCCGATCCATGTGATCGTCAACGGGCAGGAAGCCTTTCAAGTGCGGCCTGACCCTCATAATGCGGCATTCCAGACATTCCGGCTGCAACTGCCGCGTCAGACACACAACGAGATGCATATCGCGCTCCAAGCCGAGCCGTTCCGCCCGCGCAATGGTGATCGGCGCATCCTCGGTGCGATGGTGCAAAGTATCAGTGTGAGCCAGCGCGTCGCGTGGTCAATCATTACCCGACATGCATGGCTCTATATGACGCTGCCGATCTTCGCTGCGTTGGCAACCGCCTGTATTGTGCTGTCGCGGCGTACTCCCCTCTCGCGACCATTTTCGGCGCAGTGGGTTATCAACCTGCGCTATTCGGCGGTTGCTTCCTGCTTCGCGGGCACTGCGTCCATGGTAGCAGCAGTCTCCTTGTTGCTGCGTATCGGGCGGATTGACCAATACCGATACCTGTTCTGGCTTGCCGGTAGCGCATATCTTGGTGGTCTCTTCGCGGCGGTCGCGATGCATGTACCGATGCGATCACCCACCCGAAGCATGTGGTTGACATGCCAGCAGAGCGCGTTCCTGCAACGAAGAAGCGCCTTCTTTCTTCGGGTCGGCAATGCATTGCTGTTCGGGCTTGCAACGATGATCGCGGTGTATTATCTGCGATCGCCGGGTACGGGTGATGTCCCGGATAAAATACGGTGGATGGACAATATCGCGTCACATGGCCTCATTCGCGGCTTCCAGATCAGCAAAGACGATTATCCGCCCGGTACCTACATCATCCTTGCGATCATGACGAAGATCGCGCCGCATCTTCATATGGGCTTCTTTATGGGCTACAAACTCTCCCTGCTCATCTTTCTCCTGCTTTCCAGCCTCGTTCTCTTCCTCTGGACACGAAACGCACTGTTCGCCGTCATCATGCAATGCGCGCTGATGATTGACAGCATGGTAATGGGCTACAACGACGTCTACTTCATTCCCACGCTCGTGCTCGCGCTCTGGGCATTACGGGCGCGGAAACCCGTCTGGTTCTCGGCGCTCTTTACGATAACCTGCCTGATGAAGTGGCAGCCGTTGATTCTCGTACCAGTGCTCCTTCTCTATGCGCTCGCAACGATGACCGCTGGCGCGTGGCGTGGCAAAGACGTACGGCAACTGGCGCTCGCTGTCACGATGCCGGCGATTGGGCTGCTCGCCGCGACATTCGCGGTCTTCGGGCGGGAATTCTTCTCCGAATTTCACCGGGCGACGAGCGAAAACTTCTTGAGCGCGAACGCGCTCAATTTCCACTGGATCGTCACGCAGTTTCTCGCGTGGTGGCGGCCGCAACAGTTCACCTTCGGCACAGGAATGCACCGACGATTCATCCGCATACCGAGCGCGACGACGCTGATGGCGATCAAATTGCTCTTCGGCGTGATCTACCTCAGCATCCTGATGCGGTTCACCAAAAGATCGAAGACCTTCATCACCATGCTGCATTACGCCTATGTCGGCTATCTTGCGTACTTCCTCTTCAATACCAGCGTCCACGAGAACCATCTCGTCCCGGCGGTTGTACTGGCCGGGCTTTTATGGGCATTCGATCAACGCTATGCGCCACTCTTCGTGCTCACGGCGATCATCACAAATCTCAATATGCTGCTCTTCTACGATCTGAATGGCGTGGCTCGCCTCCCTGTTCTCGCGCGTGGCGTTGATGTGGCACTGGTTCTTTCCATTCTCAATGTCGCGCTCTTCGGACTGCTCTCTGCCTACGGCCCCCGCCTTTTCATGTGCCTGCCACATGCCGCGCAACAAAATGGCCCCTGCAGGGACAGGGGCGGGAAAGAGGGGAAGGAATGAGCGACGATCAGGAATTGAAGAGCGGCAGCGCCTGGTAGAGGCCACCGGGCAGCACCCGGAGAACAGGGGCAGGCAGTATGACGTTTGGCAATCGTCGCGCTAGCCGACGCGCGGCGGGCCTTGCCGGATGCGGGCGCGCATCTCATCCGGTCCGTTCGGAGCTTCCCACATCGCCTCAGTCCACCAGGTGGCGCCCGCTTCGGCGAAGGGGCGCACGATGGCCGCCGCCCGCTCCGAATCTTCTCCCGGCGTTCGGCCCTCCGCCACAATATCGAAGGGTGTCGCCTGATCGCGATGCGCCGCGCAGTATGCCGCCATCTCACGAATATCCGCCGGGGTGATCTCCGCCTGTTTGCCGTCGGCATCGAGTTTGTTCGGGAGCAACCCGTCGTAGCGGAGCGCGCACTCCATGGATTTCTCGCGCGGCCACGCCCCCGCGACCCAGATCGGGATGCGGGGCGACTGGACTGGCGGCGGGAGGAAGGTCATCTCCTCCACATGGTAGTGTTCGCCATGAAAATGGAATGGCTGACCACTCCACAACCCGGTGAGGATCGCCAGACCCTCATCGAGTAATTGTGCCCGCGTCTTGCGATCCGTCGCTTCACCCACTTTCCCGAATCCGCCATCGTCCAGCGCCCCCAAGCCAACCGGCAAAACCAGTCGCCCGTGGGAGAGATGATCCACCGTGACTGTCTCGCGGGCCAGTTTCCACGGACGCCGCCGCGACACCGGCGTGAGGATCGCGCCGATACGCACGCGCTCGGTACGCAGCGCGATTGCACCGAGCACGACCCACGGATCGTACATTAGCCCCGCGGACTCGATGTAGATTCCGTCCCAGTAGAAAACGCCGTCCCATCCCGCCGCTTCCGCCTCCTGGGCAAGCGCGATGATCGTTTCGAGCTCGCCGCCTGGGATGATAAAGCCGTAGCGCATACTCACCTCCGATTCTCCTTCAGCCAATCCATGCCGACGCAGACAGCGTACGTCGCACTTCTTGACACGGTGTGTCATATTTCAGCGGTAGTATGGTGACAGGGTATGGGCGGTTTTCCGCCGACGGAGGATGTCCGGTGCGTGCCGACCGATTACTTTCCATCCTTTTGCTCCTGCAAACCCACCGGCGAATGACTGCGGGCGAACTGGCGCGGCGGCTGGAGGTGTCGGAGCGCACGATCTACCGCGACATGGACGCACTCAGCGCGGCGGGCGTCCCGGTCTACATGGCGCGCGGGGTTGGCGGCGGATGCGTGCTGCCGGAAGGGTACCGCACCAATCTGACCGGCCTGAGCGAGGCGGAAATCCAGTCGCTCTTCCTCGCCACGCCCGCCCGTCTGCTTGCGGACCTCGGCCTGCGGCAGGCCGCCGAGGGAGCGCTGATCAAGTTGCTCGCGGCGCTGCCGTCCATCTCCCGGCGCGACGCAGAGTACGCGCGCCAGCGCATTCATGTGGATTCGGCCGGGTGGCATCGCGCGGGCGACGTCGTCGCCTCCCTCCCCGCCCTCCAGGAGGCGATCTGGCGGGAGCGGAAAGTGCGTTTCACGTACCAGCGGAGCGACGGCGCCAGCGCGGAGCGTCTCGCGGACCCGCTCGGCCTCGTCGCCAAAGGGCGTACCTGGTATCTGGTGGCCGCGACGGATGGCGACATCCGGACCTATCGCGTCTCGCGCGTGCGGGATGCATGCGTGGCCGATGCCCCGTGTACGCGCCCGGAGCGCTTCGATCTGGCGGCATACTGGGAGCAATCGTCCGCCGATTTCGTCGCCGCACTGCCCCGCTATCCCGTGACATTACGCGCGCCGGAGGACCTGCTCGCGCACATTACGGGCACGCTTCCCTCCGGCCGCATCGAGCACATCAGCGTGCCCGATGCGGATGGGCGGATCACGCTGCGGGTGCGGTTCGACATCGCGGAGGAGGCTGCCGGGTACGCGTTCCGCTTCGGCACGCAACTGGAATTGCGCGAACCCGCTGAATTGCGCGATTGGCTGGTTCGCACCGCAGCGAGCGTCGCCGCCTTCTACGCGCGCTGATCGCCGCGCAACGAAATGGCCCCTGCGAGGGCAGGGGCCGGATGGATCGCGACGAGTTCCTGTGATGGGATATCGTCGGCTGGCCGAGCGCGAACTGAATCCATCACGGTCGCGACTGCACCGCGCCGACGATGCAACCAAAGGGTTGCATTTCATGGTAAGGGGTGGTAGTATGCAAACAGGAGGTTGCATATGAGTATGGATCGTATCGAGAGAACCATCGTCCTCCGCGCGCCGCGCGCGCGGGTCTGGCGCGCGCTCACCCACGCGGAGGAGTTCGGCGCCTGGTTCGGCGTGGCGCTGGAGGGCGCCTTCGCGCCGGGCGCGCGCCTCACGGGCCGACGCACGGCCCCCGGCTGTGAGCATGAGACCATCGAATTCGCCATCGAGCGGGTCGAGCCCGAGCGCCTGCTCGCGTACCGCTGGCATCCCGCCGCGACTGAGCCGGGCGTGGACTACACGCACGAGCCGACCACCCTCGTTGAATTCCACCTCGCCGAGGTCGCCGAGGGCACACAACTCACGGTGGTTGAGTCCGGCTTCGATCGCCTCCCGCTCTCGCGTCGCGCCACCGCCTTCCGCCTGCATGACCAGGGCTGGGCCGATCTGCTCGCGAGCATCGCGGACTATGTCGCGGCGTAGCGCGGAGATGACCGACCGAGGCGACGCGGCGCCGCTCTTCGCGGCACTCGGCGACGAGACGCGGCTCGCGCTCGTGGAGCGCCTCGGCGCCAGCGGCCCGCAGTCGATCACCCGGCTGACGACCGGGTCCGCCGTCACGCGCCAGGCGATCACCAAGCACCTGCACATCCTCGCCGACGCCGGCCTCGTCCACGACAGCCGGCGGGGGCGGGAACGTATCTGGGCGCTCGACACCGACCGGCTCGACGAGGCGCGCCGGTGGCTCGATCAGATCGCGCAGGAGTGGGATGACGCGCTCGAACGCTTGAGGCTGTTCGTCGAGGAATGACGAGGGAGGATCTTCCATGCCAGGCCATCAACTGCTACGCGACACCCGATTGAGGATGCGCACATGTCGGTCACAGGAAAGGAGGCCGCGAGGGCCCCCGGCTGCGCCGAAATGGAAGGGATTGCATGTGATGGCACAGACCGAGCCCCGTGACGGAGATGACGGCAACATGGGCATGAACGCACGGAAAGGACCAAACGTGATGACACCGACCGAACGCAATAATCGAGATCGAGATCGAGACGGAGGCAACATGGACAGCTACACCAGGACCTTGCGCATTCATGTATCGCCCCACAAACTCTATGAAGCGGTCACCACCGTTCCGGGCATCAAGGGCTGGTGGGCAACCGACACCGTCGAGAACAATGGTGAGTTCACCGTCCGCTTCGGCGCGGAGAACTTCCAGACCATGCGACTGCTGGACCCTGTCCCCGACAAGAGCGTGGGATGGGAGTGGATCGCGCAGTACTTTCCCGTTGAGGGGACGACGCAAACCGATGAGTGGGTAGGAACCAGCGTGTTGTTTGCCATTCAAGCGAACGATGATGGCTCGTCGACGCTGGTCTTCACGCATCAGGGGCTCACGCCGCACGTCGTTTGTTACGGCCTCTGCACCAGCGGCTGGAATCACTATCTGGAGAGCCTGAAGGGGTATCTTGAGCAAGGAAAAGGCGCGCCATCCCGAAACGGTTGAGCGCGTTCAGGGCGCGGCGGCGCGCTAACCGCAGTGATGGGAGGAGGCAGCCGCCTTCTCCCCCCACCGCGCCCCCCGATGCTGACTCTTGCTCAGTGACGGTGAATGGTTTTGGACCTTTGAGGCAGGATGCCAGGGAGCATTGGGAGAGAGGGTGCGGTGCGAATGTGGTTGCCTGCCAGGGCCTCATGCACTGTGCCTGCGTGAGTGCATAGCGCAGTTGGCTTCACCGCAACTGAGCAAGGCCCAGGCTCGTACGGCGAGGCGTGGGGACGGATGTAAACGTTTCCTCACTCCCCAACGAAATGGCCCCTGCGGGGACAGGGGCCGGGGGAAGAGGGGAAGGAGTGAGCGAGCGTAGGGATCAGGAGTTGAAGAGTGGCAGGGCCTGGTAAGGGCCGCCGGGCAATACGTCCGTCGGGTCGAAGCCGAGCCAGTTCTGGAGCATCGCCGCGTAGACCTGCCGGAAGTCCTGCTGCACCTTTAGGTTGCCATTGTCGAGGTCCGTCAGGCTCGGCGTGTCGCCGTAGATGCCACCTTTGACGCTGCCGCCCATCACAAAGAGCGGGGCCGCGCTGCCGTGATCGGTGCCGTGCGAGGCGTTCTCGGTCGGGCGTCGCCCGAACTCCGAGAAGGTCATCAGGGCGACGTTGTCCGCGTGGCCGTGCGCCGAAATGTCCTGCAAGAAGGCGCCAAGTCCGTCGCCGAGGTAGCCCATCAACTTGTCGTGCGTCTCGCGCTCATTGGAGTGGGTGTCGAACCCGCCCGTCGCGAGGTAGAGCACGCGCGCGCCGACGCCGCCATGAATCATCTGCGCGACGGTCTGCAAGCCCGCGCCGAGTTGCGTCTTCGGATAGGCTACCGCCGGGGTGTAGCCGGCCGCGACTTTCGCGACGCCCGCCATCGCGTCCTGTGCGATGCCGTGGCTCGCGGTGATCAGTTTCGCGTACGTGTTGTCTGACGACGTGACGCTGTTCATGTAATCGTAGATCGCCGAAACCGCACCGGGGTCAATCTTGCCGACCGGCTTGTAGACGAAGTCCTTCAGCGAGCCGCCGAGTGCGATGTCCGTCGGCTGCATGCCGATCAGGGCGCGGGGCGTCGTCACACCGAGTGAGGCGGCGACGAGGGATGGGTGATTCGAGAGGTGATCGAGTGCGTGGCCGATCCAGCCGAGCGTGCCGACATTCTGATCGTTATCGTCCGCCGTCATCCAGATGTCTGTCGAGCGGAAGTGCGAAAAGTTCGGGTGCGGGTACTCGACGCCCTGAACGACGGCGAGGGTGCCCTTGCTATACAAATCCGCAAGTGGTTTGAGACCGGGGTGTAGGGCGAGGCTGTCAGTGATTGGCAGCACGTCGCTGACTTTCTGGCCGATTGTCGGGCGCAGCTGTTGGTACATTGAGTCCTGATACGGGATGACGGTGTTCAGGCCATCGTTGCCGCCGCCGAGTTGAAGGACGACGAGCGTGCGGTCCTCCGGGTTGGCGGGGATGCCCGCGCCCGGCGTCAGGTTCGGGACATACAACGGCGCCGCGCTCACCTCATTGGCGAAGCCGCGAAAAAGCGGGATGCCGGTGGCGGCGAGACCGATACCGAGGGCGCTGCCCGCGCCATACTTGAGGAACTGGCGGCGGGAGGGCATAAAGGGTTCGCGTTCGTGATCTGTCATTGCCTTTGCTCCTTTAGCGGGCCTGGAAGCCCGGCCCAGCGAGAATAACCTGCGCGACGGCGCGCCGCCCGTCGGGAACGTTCCCTAATGCGGTCAATTTGCCTCGAACATCATCGGCAATCGGGATACCACCGAGCCGGTCCGCCAATTCCCCGACCCAGGCATCATCCGCCGTGCCGGCAAGGGCGCTGCTCTTCGTTACCATGCCAGCCGCAAGATTGAAGCGGAGAACCTGGTTCGAGGGGCTGATCCACGCGAGGCCATTCGGCCAGCCGCTGACATTCGGCGGGTAGAAGAGCCGCATATCCTGCGCTTGCAGCATCTGCACAATCTGATCGCCCGTCACGTCCGCCTCGAGACCACGGATCGCGCCGATCGTCCAGGCGGCTGGGTTCTTGATGTGTGCGGTGGCCGCCCGCTCCGGCGTGAAGGCGTCGCTATTGAAGAGGGCGCGCAGGACACTGCGGATCTCTCCACCACTCTGATTCCACGCATCGAGCATTGGGGCGAGGTCACCGTCCGATGGATCGTCGCCGACGAACCAGCGGAAGAGTTTGCTGCTCACATATTTCGCGGTCTGCGGCGCGCCAGCCAGCATGCGAGAGAAATCATCCAGGTTGAAGTTGCCGGTTTGGCCGAGAATCGTCTTGCTGCCACTATCGAAGCGCTTCGGCTCGAACGCCACCTGACCATCGTAGGAGAGCGTCCAGCCCGTGCTGGCGCGCGCCGCCTCGCGGACATCCTGCTCGGTGTAGTTGCCGATGCCGAGCGTGAAGAGTTCCATTACTTCGCGGGACCAGTTCTCGTTCGGGTGGCCTTTGACGTTGGTTGCGCCATCGAGCCAGTGAAGCATCGCCGGGTCTTTGGAGACGGCGATCAGGAGGTCAACGAACTTGCCCGCTCCCTGCGCCCGAAAGAGTTGATTCTGCTGAAGCATAAAGGCGGGGCGGCGGACCTTGTCGTTCGCGGTGGCGAAGTGGTTATGCCAGAAGAGTGTAAGATTCTCCTGCAACGGCGCGCTCGTCGTATGCATCAGGTTCGCCCACCAGGACGCCGCGATCTTGATGCCCTGCTGATTTGCCTGATTAATTTCCTTTGCCAGTTGCGTCTTTTCGTCGCCGGTCAGTTGCCCCTTGCGCTGTGCAGGCCACGGCGGCAAGTCCGGCGCATTCGCCGGTGCATCGGGATAGTTGAGAATACCGTCCACTGCGGCGGCATAGCCATTCGCGGTTGCCGCGTCCACCTGGGCGGGGGTGGCGCCCATCCCGGCCCGCCAGAGCAGCAATTGCACGCGTTCACGATCACCCATTGGTGCCTCCAGTTAATCCAAAACCCGTTATGACATAACTGCGTCACATTAATCCCACGACACTGATAACGTGGGGGCTGCGTCCTTGTGATGCCCTCATGCCTTTTCAATCAATACACGTCTGCGGATGGTAAAGAGTTTCATCTTCGAGCATCCGGGAACCAAACCGATTGAACCGCAGAGAAGAAGAGGAAGCAGAGAGGGAAGAGAGGGAGAAGAAACAAGAGTCTCTTTTCTTTTTCTTCTCTGTGTTCCTCTGCGCTCTCTGGGTCTCTGCGGTTCAATCGGTTTCGGCTTATCTCGTCTGATAGCCCGGCCCCGCGAGTAGGACTTGGGTGATGATGCGCTTGCCCTCCGGACCGCTGCCGAGGGCGACGAGTTTGCCGCGCAGATCGTCCGGGATGGGAATGCCACCGAGCCGGTCCGCGATCTCATCAAG
>JBPCPB010000384.1:0-5526 GCA_050999735.1 Thermomicrobiales bacterium
TGAGCGTCGCGTCAGCAGCGATCTGCTAACACTACGGATCATACCATCGGATATTGATTTTGTCAATATGAAGATTGATTTTATTTATATCGTCCGGTTTCGTCGCGCTGTGTCCGTCAGAAAACGCGGGCCGCGAACACCGGGACGGGCTATCCGTACCGGTAGCGTAGGCTTCCGCCTGCGTCGCTTCATTGAAGTTACGCAGTTCAACAGGGAAAAGCCCGGTGGAGACGGGTTCCATCTTCCCACCCGCCCGCCGTCTGCAACCCTTCCCCCCAAAAAAACCCTGCCCCACCAATGTGTCCTGCCCTCTTTTCATGAGCGGACACGGGCGCCGATGCCCGATCAGCAACGGCACCCGCAATAGATACCGCGCTATTGGCTTTGCGCTGCCCACGCGTCCCAGACGATTGCACCCTCGGAGCGCTCGACCGATGCGACCGACGGCATCAGATTCTCCTGGATCCACGCCGCGGAGTCGCCCGCCGGTGCGGTCGCCTGCTCCTTCGACGCGAAGGCCGTAACCGAGACCACGTCTCGCTCCCCCATCTGGATGATGCCGTGCTGGACGAAGCCCGGCTGCGCCTCCGCGAGCGGGATCCACTCCGCCTTCACGCGCTGGGTCAGGGTGGCGAGGTCCGTGCCCGAATTGAAACGCCAGACCGCGACGCGGGCATATCTGGCGGCCTCGCCACGCGGGGTGCTGGCGTTGGTAATCGCCCCGACGTGGTCCTCGGCCTTGACGAGTGACGGCCCCACCTCGGCGCGCACCCATCCAGAGAGACGTTCGGCGGCCTGCTCCGCCTGCTCCTTGTCCTCCCATACGGTCAGAGAGACGAGGGAATCCTCCCCGGTGCGGATCGTGAAATAGCGCCGGAAGCCGGTCTGCTGCCGCGTCTGCGGGACCAGTTCCGCTTCCGCCTTCTCCAGGATGGCGTCGAGCGTGCCGGGCTTGACCGTGTACATGCCGATGCGCGCGTAGGCCATTGGTCTTTCCTCCTAACGATTTCGGTGAAGGGCGGGAAGCCTTTCCACCCCGTCGCGCTGTTCCTCATGCGCGGAACAGCGGTTAATCGAGGCTCGGTGGCGGCCCGTTGAAGGTAATCATGAGCCGGATGCGTCCATCGTCCGCTCGCTCCGCGACATGGAGACCCTCCGCGTATACCGCCCCATCGCCGCCGACGATTTTCCAGCGATACCGGAGCCAGTTGTGATGTTCCTCGACATCGCTCGTCGGGATCGTCGCCCCTGTCGGCCAATTGGCTATCCCTTGCTCGATCGTTTCCGCGAGCGCATCGCGCCCTTCGGCGACGCTGTTTCGCTGGATGAAGACGCCATCATCCGCCCAGCACTGCTCGAGACACCGGCGACGCTCCGATGCGTCGTCCGTCAGCCATGCGCGGACAAACGTGGTGAGAAACTCCGGCTGCGTCATGCGTTACCTCCTTTGGGTATGACGAAGGCGAAGCGTGTGAGTGACACCGCTTTGCTGATTCGTACGATAGAACGACGATACACCGAGACCAATAGCGGTACAACCCTATTGTCAGACACATACAACTACTATGCGCCACATAAGAAAGACGTAAAGTGAATACCCTGCTCCCTCGAACCCGTTTGCCGTCCTCTGTAATATCGACGCACCGTGGCTTTATTTTCGGTGATCGTCATCGCGTTTCCTCCCGTTTCGTCTGCCGCGCGTGGCATTGCAGCGGCGTGCTACCGTGGATGGCCGGGGAGGGGCGTCATATCCTCGGCGTACGGATACAGTCCTCCGGTCGGTAGCATCGTGTTCACTTCCAGGAACCGCCGCTGACTCATCGTCATGACCGGCGATACCGCGTCCGCCGCGACTGCGTTGGGGAACATTGTGGTGTTCACTTCGAGGAACCGCTGCTGCTCCCGTGTTACGACGGATGGCTGAATCTCCGGCGCGACTGCGTTCGGCAGGTTCGTCGTGTTGTTCTCGATCAATCGCGTTTCCGCGCGGGTGACAACGTTTGGGGCGACGGAGACCGATGCGTGGGGCGCGTGCCGGTCGTGCAGCGCCATACCGGCGACGAGTAGAGCGATCAGCGCCGCAGCAACCAGCCCATAGCCGCCGATACGCGGCATGCGTACTCGACTTCGCGCCGTGCTGACACCATTCACCATCGTCTCCTCGGCCCGCATTCCCGCGATGTGCTCTGCCATTGTCGTGCTCCTTTTCTCTGACCGACGACCACCATTCGACACTCCCCACTCTAGGGCGCGCAGGGCGGCGGCACATCGTCAAACCTACCGAATCGTCCGGCCTGCGCTGCTCGGAGGGTTTAAGTAGAATTACTGAGAGGCGGGTTTGCAGTCAGGACAGACCATGGTCGAGGGCGAAGCGGATGGCGGCGGCGCGAGAGGGAACATTGAGTTTGGTGTAGATGGTCGTGAGATGCGCATTAATCGTGCGTGGGCTGAGGAAGAGGCGTTCCGCGACCTGGGCATTCGTCAGTCCCGCCGCGACGAGGCGCAGCACCTCGACTTCCCGCATGGAGAGGCCGGCGGGATAGGCGGTTTTCGCGGATGGCGCGGTCATCAGCATTGCCGCAATACGGTCGGCATGGGCAAGCGCAGGCTGCGCGCCCAGTCGCGTGCAGATACTCCGCGCCTCGTCGAGCAATGATTGGGCGTCGGCGGCATCGCCAGTCGCATGGCGCAGTTCGGCGCGGGCGAGAAGCGCGAGCGCGCGCTCATACGGGGCGGCGCAGGCGTCCGCAAGGGCGAGCGCGGCATTCAGGTGCGCTTCCGCGTCCGCGAACCGCCCTGTGTCGGTGTCGAGTGCGCCGAGCATCCGGTGGGCGGCGAGCAGGGCGAGCGGCTGGCGCGGCGCGGTGGCAAGGGCGAGCGCATGGATTGCCCGCTCGCGGGCGGCGACGGTATTTCCGGCTGCACGCTCGTACCGCGCCCACAGCACGTCTCCTTCGGCGCGTCCGGGCACGGCGCCGCTCCACGCCAGCCAGCGATCGTGCGCCTCGAGCCATTCCTTGGCAACAACGCGGTCGTCCGCGTCGAGCGCCAGCCCGACCGCGATCCGCAGCATCATGACGGCGGCGAAGTAGAAGACGGCGCCGGGTGGCGTCGCCGGCCCGTCCGGCAGCCAGTCCCGGACGATTCCCCATGTCCGCGCGGTGTCTCCCCGCGCCCGCGCGATGCGCGTGAGCGCATCGTCCGGGGTGATCCGATAACCGAAGTTGGCATGGGCCGCGGCGTGCTCCGCCGTGGCGAGCGCCTCCGCCTCGCCCCAGTCGCCCATCAGCGTCAGCAGCGGCAGCCAGGCGGTTCGCGGGGGATGGTCCGCCCACGTCGCGCTCGCCCGCGCGAATGCTTGCGCCGACTCAGTCGCCAGGCGTCGGCATGCCTCCTGGTCGTCCGCCCGATACGGGAGCGCGACGAGGTGCAACTCCTCGAGGTACGCCCAGCCGAGGCGATTGTGATTCTCCGCCGCGTGGCACCGCTGATTCGACGCCGCGAAGAAGCGTTCGGCCTCCGCCGGTTTCCCCTCGGCTGCGTAGGCCCACGCGAGGGCGGTGTAGATCTCACCCCGGCCACGGCCCGTCACTTCCTCTTTCTCCTCTTCCTCGACGAGGTAGCGCGCGCCGCGCGCGCGCGCCTCGGCGAACCGCCCGGCGTACGGGAGCCAGAGGATAAGCCCACTACGGGCGTGCGCCGCGCTGATCGTATCCTGGGCGGCGAGCGGCGACTCCTCGTGCGCACCCTCGCGTTCGAGCGCCGCGATACCGGCCTCCAACAGGGGGAAGCCCCGGGCGAAGTCGCCCGTCACCATGTGCAAGAAGCCCTGCTGGGCCAGCACATTCGCCGCCAACCAGCCGTCGGCCGCCTCGGTCGCCATGCGCGCGGCCTCGGTGAGCGCGGCGAGCCCTCCCCGTGGGTCGTCGAAGCGCCGCAGCCGCGCCAAGCGGTAGTGCAGCCACCCGCGGAGCTGCGCGTCGGTCCCGTCGGCGTCGAGCAGCGCGATTGCCGTCTCGTAGCGCGCGATCGCACTGACCCACGCGTACGCTCGCTGCGCCCGTTCGCCCGCCCGCACGAGCCACTCCGCCGCCCGTCGGTCGCCCGCATGCTGGAAGTGGTGGGCCACCGCATCCGGATCGGGTGTGGGCGATGCTGCCAGGGTCTCCGCGACCCGCCGGTGGATGCGGCGACGTTGGGAGGGCGGCACCCCCGCGTAGAGCGCCTCGCGGATCAGGGCGTGGGCAAAGCGCGCTTGCGCGCCGTGCGCCGTCTCTTCGAGCAGGTGCATCTCGATCGCGCGATCAGTGATCGCCAGAACTGTCTCCTCAGTAACCTCCGCGGCCGTCGCCCAATCCGCGAGGCGGAACTCCTGCCCGATCACGGCCGCGACCGCCAATGCCTGCCGGGCGTCTTCGCCGAGGCGTGCCAGCCGCCCGTCAATCACCTGCCGCAGCAGGGACGGCAATCGTGTATCGGTCAGTGCCCGGAGTTGCCAACCGTCATCGCCCACTGTCAGCGCGCGCTCCTCTTCCAATGCGCGCAGCAGTTCCGTCATGAAGAAGGGGTTGCCCTCGGCGCGCGCCTGAAGATAGGCGACGAGCGATACCGCGTCTGACTCCGAGAGGTGGTAGCGCCCCGCGATCAGTGCATGAAGATCGTCAGTATCCAGCGGCCGGAGGTCGAGGCGGGTGGCGGCGGATTCGCGTACCAGGATAGGGAGCAGGTGATAGAGCGGATGATGGCGGGTCAGTTCGTCGGCGCGGTAGGTGACGACGAGAAGAAGCGGCGCGCCCGCGAGCGAGCGGGCGAGGAAGCGGAGGAGGTCAAGGCTCGCGGGATCGGCCCAGTGGAGATCATCGAGCAGGAGCACGAGCGGTTGTTGGGCCGACAGCCGCGTGAAGAAAGCCTGTACCTGTTGAAAGAGCGCCGTTTGATTGGCGACCTCGCCCACCGTGCCCGGCTGTGCGAACGCGGTGGGGAGCGGCGGCGCGCCGTCCGTCGCGCGGTAGCGGCCGAGCAACTCGACCCACGGGCCATACGGCGGCGTCTCGGTCAGGTCGTAGCACCGCCCCACCAGCACGCACGCGCCCTGTGCCATTGCCTCGCGGCAGAGCGCCTCCGCGAGCGACGTTTTCCCGATCCCCACCTCGCCACCGACCAGCACGAGGCTACCCTGCCCGGCGAGCGCGGCGGCGAGATGCGCGCGCAATGTGGCCTGCTCGCGCTCCCGCCCAACAAGGAGGGGCACGCCAGTGGCGGTGAGAGAATGGTTTGGGGCGTTGGCCATTGCGCGATCTCCCCGCGTGCGGGATCGAGTACGCAGGAGTATCGAACGCGCAACGCGGCAGTGAGGAATGCATCCCAGAAAAAGCGCCGATCGTTATCATTCGGTATAACGCACCGTGCGGCATAATGTGACGGTCGAGCACGCTTGGATGCGCCTCAAAGCCGATAGGTCACGCGATGGGGGTGGGGGGGGGGGGGGGGGGAGGGGGGTGGGGGAGGGGGGAGGGGGGGGGGGAA
>JBPCPB010000371.1:0-2561 GCA_050999735.1 Thermomicrobiales bacterium
TGTTAGCGTAGGCTTCAGCCTGTTTTCCTCCGGAGAGGGAGATTGACGGGAGGGATGCAGCCTGAACCCGACGCTACCAATCAATCACGGAAGTGCGGGAGCACATACTGACCCAGCTGTTCGACCGCCGCGAGCGGATCAGGGCCGAGGGGCGGTCCGAAACTGAGGTGGCGTGCGCCCATCGCGACGAGGGTTTTGAGCCGCGCGATCAAGTCCGGTGCGGCGCCGACGATGCCGATACGGAGCATCTTGTCCGTCACGAGTGCGCGGGCCTTCTCGGGATTCCGTTCGGTCATCATCGCGCGCTCGATAGGAGCAAAATCGGCTTTCGCCACGCCAAGTCGGTCGAGAATCAATGGGCTGAGGCCCGCGCCGTAGTAGGCGATTTTGTCGCGCAAAACCGCCTCAGCGGCATCGCCATCGTCCGCGATCGAGACCCAGAGACAGGCGGCAAGATCAATGTCGTCCATCGCGCGCCCGGCTGCGGCCGCTCCCGCCGCGACGAGCGGACGGACAGTGGCGAAGTGCTCCGGCGGGAAGAGGAGTGGCAGCACGCCATCCGCGACCTCGCCCGCCAGCCGCAGCATCTTCGGCCCCATCGCGCCGAGATAGATCGGCACGCGACGCCGCGGCGTGAATCGGAGATAAGCCTCCGGCGTCCAATCGTCGGCACTGCCGCCGGCCAGAATCGCGTTGATCTGAGTGATTGCGCGCCGTGTCGCGGCGAGTGGTCGCTCTGGCGTGATGTTCACCCACTTCAGGAGTTCCGCACCACCGGCGGCGATGCCGAGATTGAACCGGCCACCGCTGATCTCATCGAGCGTCGCCGCGAGCATCGCAATCTCGGCGGGATGGGTCGTGTACGGGTTGACGACACACGTCCCGATTTCGATGCGCGTCGTTGCCTGTGCGACGGCGGTGAGGATGACTGGGACCGACCGCAGAAAGAGATCGTTGCTCACCCAGAACTGATCGAAGCCCGCCGCCTCGGCAGTCCGCGCGAGTGTGACGTAGTCTGCGATGGGGAGATCATTGTTGAGGCGCAGCGAGAACTTCATCGTGTGGCGGCGATCAGCGCGTCGGCGTCAATCTCGACGAGATAGCCGGAGCCGACGAGCCGACTGACTTCGACGAGCGTATTCGCCGGTCGCACGTCGGCAAAGAAACGCGCGTGCGCCCGACCGACCTCCTCCCAGTCATCAGCGTTTGTGACGTAGATGCGCGTCCGCACGACATCGGCGATCGTTGCTCCTGCCTCATGGAGCGCCCGCTCGATTTTCTCCAGAATCGCCACGGTCTGTGCATGCGCATCGCTCGCGCCGATCACGTTCCCGTCCACATCTGTCGCGGTCGTTCCCGACACAAAAACCCAATCCCCGACCCGAAGCGCCCGCGAAAACCCGACCCGCTCTTCCCACACACTCCCTGACGAAATGCGTTGCCTCAGTCGTCGTATCTGCTGTCCGCTGTCCGCTACCTGCTGCCTACTCATTGCTGTTATCCGTGCCATTCCTCATGATAGACGCGCACATCATGGTTGAGCCATGGTTCCGGGGCGCTGTGCCCGGCATCCGACTCGACGAGCAAGCGGCGGTATTTGCCGGCGAAGTAGACGAGTGGATGCGCGCCGACATTGCCCCGGATCAGTTCCTGGACGTGGCCGATGACGATAGCGTGGTCGCCGCCGTCCAGCACCTCGCGCACGGCGCAGCGCATCGAAGCCAGGCAGCCGAGGATAACCGGCGCGCCGTCGTCTGTGGAGAAGTGCAGCACGTCTGAGACGCCCTCTTGCGGCTGACCGGCGAAGTTGCGCGAGATCGCCTCCTGTCCCTCATGGAGGAAGTTGACGGCGAAGGCCCCCGCTTCCTGAATCAATGGATGCAACCGCGCGCGCCGATCCACACAGAGGAGAATCAGGAGCGGATCGAGCGACAGGCTCGTGAAGGCGTTCGCCGTCATGCCATGCACGTTCTCCCCGATGCGTGTCGTGACGACGGTGACACCCGTCGCGAACAGCCCGACGATGTTGCGAAACTCCCGCCGGTCAATCGCCTCACTCACCGGCGGCCACCGACGGCGTTGGCTCTGGCGGCGTGGCAATCGCGACATCATCCTGGTGCAGGAACGACCGGATACGCTCCTTGAGCGGCTCTTTGTCGTAGCCAAAGTAGAGGGCGCTCATCATGCGGATCGGGTCGCCAAAGAAGTACCGCTCGTAGAGTTCCTGCCGCCCGCCGAACCCGGAACAGGCGATGTCCCACGCGAGGCGATAGAGCCGCACGCGCTCCTTGCCATCCGCGTTCGCCGCCTGCAAATACTTCGTGACATCGGCGGCCAACGGCCCGGCAAAGTCCGCTTCGGTGGCCGTTGCCATCAGGCCGCTCGCGCCAAGTAGTTGGATGATCTCGACGATGCGAGGGTACATCTTCGGGAACATGTTACGAGCAATGTCGAGCGGCATGCGCGCGGGCGTCATCACCCCCCACGAATCGAGATGCGCGTCCGCCTCCGCCGCGCGCAGGCACGCCTTCATCGTTTCGAGGTAGGTCATCACCTCGGCG
>JBPCPB010000465.1:0-15422 GCA_050999735.1 Thermomicrobiales bacterium
CGGGACAGCAACGGCGGACAGTCGCAGCGCGCGCGCCGCATTGGGTGTCGAGACGACGCTCCCGGAAGCGCAGGCACGCCTGTCGTTCACGGTCGGCGTGCCGGATCTGCCGGACTACCGCACGCCGGACGCGATTTATTACGAGCAGCCACCAGCGAACGGACGGGTGACACTGGTGTACACCGCGCGCCCCGGTCTCCCGGCAATCGCGGGGACGGATATCGGGCTGCTCGTGCAGGAGTTCCGGGGCGGCCTCGACGCCGGCCTTTTCCAGAAGAGCGTCCCCGCAAGCTCAAACATCGAGCCGGTGACGATCAACGGCATACCGGGCTACTGGATTGAGGGCGGCATGCGCGCCTTCGCCTATCAGGACGCAAATGGTACTGTGCAATTCGAGCAAACGCGCATCGCCGGGAATACGCTGCTCTGGGAACAGAACGGTATCGTCTATCGCCTCGAATCGCTTCTTTCGAAGGACGATGTCCTCCACATCGCCGCCCGTATCCCGCATCAGCAATCGTAGCACGTTGTCCGGCTTGCTGGCCGCGTTTTACTTGCTTTCCACGTTACACTCATAGGTGAACCCGCGAGAATAGGTGGTATGAAGCCGAATTATTTGTACAAACCGTCTCAAAACTTCTCGGTGTACATCGCTTGGCATTGCTCCCGCCGCATACCCGCCCGGTGATCTACCTCATTCCCGCAGCCGTGCCATCGCGTAAGTGTCTACGTACGCTCCGCTTCGGTAGGCGTACGCGCGGAGGCTTCCCTCGATAACGAAGCCGAACTTCTCGTAGAGGTGGACGGCGGCAGCATTGTCGGCGTACACCTGCAGCTCGATGCGGCGCAGATCGAGCCAGCGGTCCGCCAACTCGAGCATTGCCGCCATCAGGGCGCTGCCGACACGCTGCCCCTGGAAGTCGTCGTGGACGGCCATGCCGATGCTGGCGCAGTGGCGGCGGCGTGGGTTCGTTGTCGGGTGGAGTCCGAGTTGGCCAACGACCCGGCCGTCGATCTCTGCGACGAGGCTATGTGTACCCTGAGGAGAGTGGGAGAGCCACTCCCGGCGCTCCTCGATTGAGCGGTAGGGCAATTGGAGTGTCCCGGCGACGACGCTGGGACAGTTAAAGATCTGGGTGATCGCCTCGAGGTCGCGAGGCTCCCTGGCTCTCACGGTGATTGCCGTCATGTCGCCTCCTAGAACTGTGCCGTCGCTACCACCACTATAGCGCCGTCGTACGCGGGTGACAACGAACCCCGCGATCCTGTTTCCGCCACGCTCAGGGTTTTGAGACAGGTTGTAGAAAGCGGCGTCGGTTCGAAAGGATAGGGGCAATGGCGGCACGGCGGAAGGACAGAACCGAGAAGGGGGCCGACGTTCGCTCGACCACGCCTTCTCAAGCAGTGCCGGATGTGGGAGAAGAGGTGCAGCGGGAGCCAGATCAAGTCGCCGAACGACGCGCCGCACTCAAAGAATTGACACGCCTGAGCGAAGACGCTGGACTCTACGATGCCGACTATCGTTCCTTACTCGCCAATTCGCGATAATACGCTTCTGTGCCGCCGATTGCCCTCCTCGATGCAAATGTCCTCATCCCCGCGGGACTTCGTGATCTCATTCTCCGTGCCGCCGAATAGCAATTGTGCGGCAACGCGGACATGTATGGGCCTGTAGCTACACCAAGACGTTAGTTATGCGGGCGGCGACCATGGCGGCGAGGCCCTGCGCGAGGGTGTAGTCGGGGTGCCAGTCGCCCTGCCGGATCAATCGCTCGTTCGAGAGGCGCGAGATGCGCACGTCGCCCGCGCGTGTCGGGCCGTACTCGACCGTCGGCACGATACCGAGCACCTCCCCGACGCACGATGCGAGGTCGTTGACCGTCGTTTCCGCCCCACTCGCCACGTTCCAGATGCCGGAGCAGTCCCACGAAAGGGCAGAGCGAACGGCAGCAGCCACGTCCGCGACGTAGATGAAATCACGCACCTGCTCGCCATCGCCGTTGATGTGCAGCGTTTCACCGCGCGACAGGCGATCCACGAAGGTGGCGATCACACCGCCGTCCGTACCGGCACGCTGGCGGGGGCCGTAGACATTGGCGGGCCGGAGAATCGCGTATGAGAGGCCACTGAGCGCAACGTACCCCTCGGCGGCGAGTTTATGCACGCCGTATGGGCTGAGTGGGGCAGGCAGCGTCGTTTCATCGGCGCGGACGGCCATGTCCCCGTAGACGGCGCCGCCAGAGGAGAAGAAGACGAACCGCCCGACACCCGTTGCCTTCGCGCATTGCACGACATTCTCTGTACCGACGAGGTTCACCTGCCGGTCGAAGGCCGGGTCCGCCACCGAGTGCGGCACCGAGGTCTGCGCCGCGCAGTGGATCACCGCATCGAACCTGCCCTCCATGAAGACCTGCATGAGCGCGGGATCGGCAATGTCGCAGACGACGAGCGGCACGCCGACCGGCAGGTTCGCGCGATCACCGCCGGAAAGGTCGTCCACAACGGAGACGTGCCACCCATCTCGCACCAATGTCTCAACGATGTGGCTACCAATAAAACCCGCGCCACCGGTGACGAGCGCCTTTCGCCCATTCCCTGTCTGCACTGCTTAATTCCCCTTCGTCGGCGGGAGGCCGAGCATTTCACTGACCGTCACGAACCGATACCCGCGCGTTTTGAGTGTTTCGATAATCGTTCGCACCGCCGCCGCCTGCTGGCTGCGGTCAGTCCCCAACCGGGTGTTGTCGCCATCATGCAGGAGGATGATGGAGCCAGGCTGAACACGGTTCACCGTCCGCATGACAATCGTGTCAGCCCCCGGCTCATCCCAATCGTTCGATTCGACATCCCAGCCAACCGCGCGCAACCCGCGTTCCGCCACCGCGCGGAGCGACCACGGCGTGTGAAAGCCGTTCGGCGCGCGATAGAGCCGGGGCATCGTGCCCGTAATCCCTTGCAAAATGGCCTTGGTCCGCGCCGCATCATCATACCGCGGATCGAGGAGCGCATCCCGCTTGCGGTGCGCGTACGAATGGTTGCCGACTTCGTTCCCTTCGGCGGCGATGCGGCGCACCGTCGCCGGCTCGCGCTCCGCATTCATGCCGACGCAGAAAAACGTCGCATGCACTCCTGCCTGCTTCAACACATCGAGGATTTGCCCGGTATACGGGTCATTCGGCCCATCATCAAAGGTCAATGCGACGATCTTCTCCGTGCGCGGCCCATGCGTGTAGATGTCGCCGAACAGTTGCGACGATGGCGTCCTCGCCGCATAGCACCCATAGGCCAGCGGCGCGAGCACGACGAGCGCCATCAGCCACGCAAACCGTGCCCTGGGCGTCAACAGCCCATGCGATGGCGCGCGTCGTTGCCGGGTGCGCACGGTCATGTGACGCGGCATTGATCCTCACCTCTCGCCACCCGTACCGCCCGCACATCATAGATCACATAGCGCTGCCCTGGATCGCGATAGATCGCGCGGGCGAGATCGCGCTGCGTCAGACCGTCGAGCAGTTGCTGCTCGTTCGTGTGGTATTGCGCGAGGTAGCCGCGCTCGATGGAGACGTAGTCTATCTTCTTCTTTGTCAGGAAATCGCGATACTCGCTCTCCGTCCACGAGCGACGGAACATGCTCTCGGAGAAGAATTCGTTGGCGAGACGCGCGCCGTGGTGGAGGAAATAGTACTGCCCGTCCTCAAACTGGTTCGGCTCCATCACGCGATAGGTTGCGCGCGGATCGAACTGCGCGGAGGCGAAAAAGGGCGCGTAGATATCGTGAGACTGTTTGAACAATCCGTCGTAGCCGCCCTGCGCGTAGCCGAACGCGCCGTTCACCATCACAATCGAAAAGATCAGCCCGACGATCCAGACGGCGAAGATCGGCCGATACCACCGGCGCACGGAGACGACGAGTGCGGTCGCAAGGAACGGAAAGGCGAGCACCGTCGCCCGGCGCACAAAGCCGTCCGCGATGGACGAGACGATCACCCGCGCCGAGTTTTCCGCCAGCGCGGGCGTCCCACGGGCAAGGAGTAGCGCGGGCAGACTTGCCAGCCCTGCCAGCACGCCCATGATGAAGAAACGCCGTCGCCGCTCCGGCTCGTTGAGGAAGTGCGCGGCGAGGTAGCAGAGCGCGCCGATGCCGCCCGCCAGCGGATGCGTCGTGATGCAGAGCCAAAGCAGGATTCCCGCTGTCACATCGCGCTGGCGATCGAGCGCGATCACGAACAGAAAGAAGAAAAAGGCAGACCAGAGAAACGGGAATTGAAAGGCGAGCAGACCATCAATGTAGAATGGATTGAGCAAAAAAAGCAGCATCACCCACGGATCGCGCATCACGGGCCGGGCGACGCAGGCTGCAATCGGCGTTCCGACAGCGGCAATTACCATCAGCAGCGTGACACCCCAATTATGAAAGAGCGGCCAGATCAGTGCGCCGACGAGCCACGGCACAAGCCCGTACGGGAACGTCACCGCCCGCCCGCCATCGAGCGTCGGGATATGGCGCGGGATGCCGTGTCCGCTCCATAGTTGGTCCTGGATGAACCAGATATGCGCGTAGACGCTCGCGGAGTCATCGCCTAAAAAAATGCGCTTGACCGCCACGAGCAAGAGCACGATGAGCAGTAGCGCGAAGAAAAAACCGGGCAGCCACGGCGCCCACCGCTCCGTGATCCCCGTCGGGCGGTTACGCCGCGTCATCACCCGCCACCAGGCGAGCGGCATCGCGATCAGATCAATGAAGACATCCTCCATGCGCGTATTGGAGCGGTAGACCGGCACAGGGACGAGATGGTTATTGCCGAGTGTATAGCCGAGGCGCGGGAAGATCATCGCCAACTCGACCGTCTCGCTGTAGCGGTACCCTTCGTAGTAACGCGTCGCCTCACCGAGCGGCCCAGCGCGGAAGACGCGGTAGCCGGACTCAACATCGTAAAATCGCTGCCCACTCCAGAGCGTCGCCCATGCGGACAGCAGCCCATTACCAAGTTTCTTGTAGGCGGGATAGAGCGTGAAGTCGCGCCGCGCCATCAGGCCGTCCAGCCCATCGCGCTCCAATGCCGCGACGAGCGCGGTTACATCGTCCGGGTCGTGCTGACCGTCGGCGTCTACCGTCAGAATCAGGTCGCTCGCGTCGAGCCGCCCCGCCGCGACTTCCGCGCGCACGAAGCGGAAGGCCGCGCCGTACCCCGCCGAGAGACCTCGGTTCGCATCGAAGGCGATCAACGAGGCATGCGGCTTGTCCGCAATCCACCCCATGACGATGGCGCGCGTGTCATCCCGGCTACCGTCGTCCACGATAATTAGGCCGTCCACCATCGGAGCGAGCCGTGTTAGCACATCCTCAACCGTTGCCGCTTCGTTGTACGCGGGCACAACCGCGATCAACCGCCGTTCGACCGCACGCGGCGCGCCGGTTTCCGTTGGCACAGCGAGCGTCCGGGGCGATCCCCATGTCCCATGAATACGAAGGTCGTCCACATCGCTGTGGACGCGCCGTCTGAGCATCGCATTCCTTCCTGCTTCCCCACAAAAACAGAGCAACGAGCACCGCGTATCATAGCGCAATTCCCCGCCCTGTTTTCTCAGCGTATCTGGTGGAACATGACGCTGGAATGAATCCGAGGCATTGGGTCGCACATCTCGCCAACCGCCCACCGCCGACGTTCGCGCGGCACGTCAACGCCGTGAAACCGAGGCCGACGACCGCGCGACGTCCGCCAGATAGTGCGCGCGGTTGAGCGGATTCGGGCCGATGCGCGCTCTGATTGGCGCATCACCGGTCACCGGAACATGCCCCGCAAAGCTCGACACCCAACTGCCGTCGCCGCGCGTCAGCGCCGGCAGCTGTTGTTCGACGGCACGCAGTTCCGCGGTTGGGATCTCACAGATGATGCGGTACGACGAACCGTCACGAAACGCGTTGCGCATCGTCGCGCGCGCGTTCACCAATACGCCAGAGACCGCGCCAAATGTATCCTCCGGAATTTCGAGATCGAACGCTTCGACCGGCTCGCAGACCTCGGTGCCGGCAACGCGCAGCGCCTGCATCAGCACGAGCGGGGTGAGCTTGCGGAAGTCTCCGGCGGTGCTCATCACGGAGCTAAATCCCGCATGGGTGAGCGGGACGATACCGTTGGTCACCTCCCAACCAGACAACCCTTGCGTGAATGTCTCGTACACCGTCTCCTCGACGGCGCGGTAGAACGCGAGCGGCAATGCGCCCAGCTCGCGCACATAGTGCATGCCGCTCCCGCGCTCGGCCGGCTCAACGCGAAATCCGACCGTCGCATAGAACGGGTTCCCGCTCTCACCGATGATCTCGGCATGCTCGCCCGTGCCGACCGGACGCTCAATGCAAATCGTCTGGCTTGGTCCGAACGTCACGGCGACGCCATAGTCCCGCGACAGCGTCTCCATCACGACTTCCTTCTGCACCTCGCCATAGAGACGGATCGAAATCTCCCCCTCATCGTTGCGCTGGCGCAGCGAAATGAGCGGATCCTGTTCCGCGAGTTGCTCGAGCGCCGCGCGCAATCGCGCAATCTGGTCCGGCTCGACTGGGCGCACGACGCTTTCCAGTGTCGGCGCCGGAAACACCCGGGCGATCTCCCCGGCTCCTGTGTCGGCGCCGCCGATGCGATCGCCGATGCGCGCCGCCCGAAGCCCGTGCAAGACGACAATCTCTCCAGCGCTCGCCACTTCCACCGGAGCGGCAGTTCCCGCCGCGAAGCGATCAATGCCGGTAATGCGCTCCTCAATTTGCTCCATCGCGCCGAATGCGCCGTGCCGCCGCAGCGCCATACGCTGCCGCGCCGCCAAACTGCCTGCGAAGAGGCGCACATAGACCAGTTTCTCTCCAGAAGCCCGGCGGGCGATCTTAAATACCATGCCGACAGCCGGAGCATCCGCCACTTCGTCGGCCGCCGGGAGCCACTCCTCGATCCCGGCGAGGAGTTCGGGAACGCCCACACCGGTGATCGCCGATCCGAAGAAGATAGGAACGATAGTGCGCGCCGCGACCTGCGCCCGCAGCTCCGCCTCAAGGAAGGCGGCGCTCAGATTACCGCTGGTGCGATCGAATTCCTCGATTACGCGCTCGTTCGTCTCCGCAAGGAGATCAATCACCGGATCGCGCCAGGCCGGGCTTGCGCGATCCCGCTTGATGACCACCACCGCCCGGTCACCGATCCCGGTGGCGGCATTCATCGCCACGACGCGCAGATTCAACGTGCGGCGAATATCCTCGAGGAGCGCCTCGCCGCGTGCGCCGAGTCGGTCAATCTTGTTGACGAAAATGAGCATTGGGAGATCCGCAGCGCGAATGGCCCGCGCGAGGCGACGCGTCTGGGGCTGCACGCCCTCGACGGACGAGATAACCAGCACGACGCCATCGAGCACGCGTAGCGACCGCTCGACCTCGGCGACAAAATCTCCGTGCCCGGGGGTATCAATGAGATTGACCTTGAATGTGTTCAGTTGAAACGAAACGACCGCGGATTGAATGGTGATGCCGCGAGCGCGTTCCAACGCCAGGGTGTCGGTCTGTGTCGTGCCTTTATCAACACTGCCGACCGATGTGATGACACCGGTCTCGAAGAGGATGCGTTCCGTGAGGCTCGTCTTACCAGCGTCTACATGTGCCAGGATCCCGATATTGACAATCGCCATGCGCGACACTCCCGTTGAAGAAACTTCCGAACGCTGGACTCTTCAACGACTGCCGCATGGTAATCCTCCATTTTGAGCACAGAGACTAATCGTCCGATGGAACGCACGCATGCCGGATCGGTTGTGGCAAGCGGGACGCTCCGTCGAATCCCGGAGCGGGAATGATAGTCATTTGCCAGGTAACGTGCAAATCAACTCCTCAGCGTGCGTACACACAGTGGCGAGGTTGGATTTCCCCAAACTCGCCACTGTGCACCGTCTGCCGCGAATTGCTTTTATTGCTTCATCTGGATCGTGGCGAAGACCGCGCCGTGTGGATCGGCAACGACCGCGATACGGCCCTGATCGGTGTCCATCCCCGGCATCCTCACCGAGCCACCGAGTTCATGCACCTTCGCAACGGTCGCGTCGCTGTCCGCCACCACGAAGTAGGTCAGCCAGTTCGGCGGCACATCCGCTGGGATTTGGTCGCCAATCACCATCCCGCCGGCGATGCTCTGCCCGTCGCGTTGCCACTCCGTGTAGGCGTTGGCGCCTTCGCCGTCCGTCTTTGCCGTCCACGGGAAGACCTTCGTGTAGAAGGCTTTGGCGGCATCCATGTCCCGCGTGTCGAGTTCATTCCAGCCGAACGATCCCGGCTCGTTGACGACCTGCGCGCCCGTGTGCTTCCCCGGCTGCCAGATGCCGAAAAATGCGCCCGTCGGGTCGGTGAAGAGCGCCATGCGCCCGAGATCCATTACGTCCATCGGCGCGGCAATCACCTGCCCGCCGTTGTCCCGAATCGCCTGCGTCGTGGCATCGGCGTCGTCAACGGAGATGTACGTGCCCCACGCGGGATGCTGATCGGAGGACATGAACGGGGCGGCGCCGCAGACCAGTTTGCCCTTCAGCGTGAAGTTGGTATAGCCGCCCATTTCCGGGTGGGTCTGCGCCTCCCAGCCGAATAATGCGCCATAGAAGGCTTTCGTCGCCGCCATATCTGGCGTGCTGACATCCACCCAACTCGGTGTCCCTGACATGTACCTGGTCATCTCCACCATGGCATACCCTCCTTGCAACGAAACGATCACCGCACGTCCATAGAATAGAACATGCGTTCGCCGATGTCAAGCGCGAGATGATGATTCCATGATGACCGTTCTCGTTCCTGCCTATGGCCCGCCAGCCACCTCACCCGTTGCCCATATTCCGGAAGGCGAGGCGCTTGACGGGCGGCATCGCGTTCATCGTACGAAACACCACCTTTGCCATCGCGAGAGCGAAGCGGTTGTCCGACACCGCCTGCTCCATCGCTTTCTTCGAACTCCGCACGGCGGCGAAGCCGTACTCGATCATCTCCGTCTCGTAATCGTGGATGGCAGCGAGGAGCGGCTTCTCGCCGCGATGGGCGGCGGCGAGGTTGCGGCAAAGGAGGGCGGCGTCGCGCAGGGCAGTATTCGCGCCGATGCCGCGATACGGAGTCATGCTGTGGATGGCGTCGCCGAGGAGGGTGACGCGCTTCGTCTCCCAATGCGGAATCGGGAGGGAGGTGCGGATCGGATTTGGCGTCATGGTGGATGGATCAGAGAGTTTGACAAGCCGCCGGAGGCGCGGGTGCCAATTCTGCATCATGCCGAGGACAACCTGTTGCAGCGCAGAGCCGTCCATTACCTCCGGGTCGCCCACGATGGGAAACTTCTCCCGCCGCGCACCCAATGCCCACATCACATAGTCCGCTGTGTTGTCGAAGAGCAGGCCGGGGTGTAGATCGGCGGCGCTGTCATTGCCACCGATTTCCCCGGCGTCATGTGGGGCGCGCCGAAACTCCTGTACCGCGATGAACAAGCCTTTGCTCTCCGGCGCCATCACGGAGGCGGGGCCGTCGAACAGCTGCGGGGGGAGGAGTGTTCGTACCTCGTCCGTGAGCGGCGCCTTTCCGATGACGGTGAAGACGCCTGTCTCGATGCGTTCCGCCTGCGGGAGGAACTGCTTACGCACGCGCGAACTCGCACCGTCCGCCGCGACCAGCACGTCGCCCGCCGCTGCTGTGCCATCCTCGAAGTGGGCGACGACTGTGCCGTCCGGCGACTCCTCGTATCGCACGAACGTCTTGTCGAAGTGGACGATGTCGTCCAGCCCGGCAAGGAGGACCTGCCGCAGCGTGATCCGGCTGACGGACTTATGGCTCTCGACGGGATCGAGTACGGCGTCCGGGCTGCCAGGGGAGAGAGAAAGCAGTTCCCGCAGTTGCTCGTTGAAGAAGTTGAATCCCCCGCCGGACTTGCCAGTGGTGGCGACAAAGGTGTCGTAGAGATCGGCGGGCAGACAGTCATGCAGCGCGCGGCTTCCCGATGGGTTAATGTGGACGCGGTACCCCTGAAGGCGGTCGGTGCGTGTGTGGTCGCGCTCGTAGACGGCGACGCTGACACCCGACTGCTTCAGGCCCTGCGCGAGGCAGAGGCCGCCGATGCCACCGCCGATAATGACCACATGGAACGATGATGCAGACATGATGAGAATTCCCTTCGCTACTGGCGCCACCATTCATTTGGTTGGCCCCGCATCGCCTCACCTGTTACACTGATCGTGACGCTTCGTGTCAGGTTTCGCTATGCGGGGCCGGCGTGAAGTCAAAGGCCCTCGGTCGGTGGTGACACACCCGCCGGGGGCTTGTTCTTCTCAACGATTCGTCATCCTCCCTCCTTCCATCGCGACGTGTTCGCCGTCGTTTTACTCGGATTGAGCCGTGCCCGCGATCGCGGGCACGACACGCTTGCGCCACTGCCGTACCTGCTCCAGCTCGAACTGCCACTGGCTCCGGTGATGGCGAATGATCTCGGCTGCCAGCACGCTCATCGCCGCGTTCGCCGCTTCGTCGACCGTGGGTACTGCCTGACCGGCGAGCGTGGCTAACTCGCGGTCCAGATAGAACATATGAGATTGGCAATAAGAGAGGTAATGGTCGAACAGATACTGGCGATCTTCCGGCGCAAGGAGATCGAGGGAGAGCATCTTCGCCCAAAAGAGTTTCTGATATTCACCGGGACTGGATGCGGTATCCATCATGAGTTGATGGAAACGTCGGCGCCCCGCCTCAGTGATCCGATAGATGCGCTGCCGACGGCCGCTGGGCAGCGTCGCGCCGCCGAGGGCGGCGATCAACTCCTCGGCTTCCATCCTCGCGAGCAGTGGATAGAACGAACCGTGGCTGACTTTGGCGAATGGCCCGATGATGTCGCTGATGATCTTCGCGATCAGGTAGCCGTGCATCGGCCCGCGCATGAGCAGTGAGAGGATATACAACTCATACACCGCTGATTCGTACCTGCCGCATCTCTTGCGGCACTCGTGTACAGATCATCGGCTCTCCTCCTCTTTGTATCGTTGGCTCTCTCAGAGGATAGGTCCTTCAGGTATGTCTGAGAGGACTATATCTGCTCGCAAGGCTCCTGTCAAGAACCATGTGACGGATGCGTCATATCGTTCGCCGTGCCACCCGGTATCCGGACGGGAAATACGGACTGTGCGGACGCATTTCATCTCCCGTTCATGCTCCGTATGCCATGATCGTGGCGAGCGCGGGAGGAAGGATATGGCCCGCGCTCAGGGAAGAGGAAGAAAAGAAAGGGTGCGGCACCCCGTATGAAAGTACCCGCGGCAAGTATTTATTTCCCGCCGGAGGATCGTGCGGCGATCCTCGGCCAGATTGACGAAATCCTCCAGACCGGTCAGTTGACGCTCGGCAAATACGGGCGGCAATTCGAGGAGCAGTTCGCGGCGAAGATCGGCGTCAGGCACGCCATCGCCGTCTCCAGCGGCACGAGCGCCATCGAAATCTCGTTGCGCATCTTCGGGGTCGAGGGCAAAGAAGTGCTCGTGCCGACGAACACCTTCTTCGCCACCCCCGCCGCCGTCCTCCACGCGGGCGGGCGCGTGCGGTTCGTTGACACCAATCCGACGACGCTTTCCGTGGATATGGATCACCTGCGCGCCTCGATCGGGCCGGAGACGGCGGGCGTGATCGTCGTCCATATTGGTGGCATCATCACGAAGTATATGGATGAAATTCGCGCCCTCTGCGACGCGCATGGCTGCTGGCTTTTCGAGGATGCCGCGCACGCGCAGGGCAGCACGCTCGATGGCCGGAGCGCGGGGACGTGGGGCAACGCCGCCTCGTTCTCGTTCTATCCGACGAAAGTGATGACGTCCGCTGAGGGCGGCATGATCGTCACGAACGATGACCGCATTGCCGAGGAAGCGCGCATTTACCGCGATCAGGGCAAGGCGGGCTTTTTGACAAATTTCCACACCCGCCTCGGCAACAACTGGCGGATGTCCGAAGTGCATGCCGTGATCGGCCTCTCGCAACTGGCGCGGCTGGATGAGTTCATCGCCCACCGCAATCATATCGCGAACCTCTACGATGAGGGGATGCCGGGGATGCCCGACCTGACGCCGATCCGCCCGTCCGAAAATAGCGTCTCGTGCGACTACAAATACCCCGTGCTGTTGCCTGCCGGCGTGGATCGCGCGGCCTTCAAGCAGCGGCTGCGCGCGGAGTGGGAAGTCGCCTGCTCCGGCGAAGTTTACGACGTGCCTTGCCACGAGCAACCCGTCTTCGCGGAGTGGAAAACCGAGTCGCTCCCCCACGCGGAAGAGACCTGCGCCCGGCAACTCTGCCTGCCGATCTCCGCCACGATGACCGACGATCAGGCCCGCCACGTCCTCAAAGCACTGACAGCCGTATTGAGCGAGCAGAAGGTGACAACCTAACCCCCGACCCCTTCCCTAAAAGGAAGGGGAGTGAGTCTCCGTGAAATCTGGGTGTTCGGGGTAAGGCGCGATGATGCAATAAGTCACCCCTCCCTTTTAGGGGAGGGGCCGGGGGAGAGGCACTATGCAGTATGTTCTGGTCACGGGTGCAGGTGGGTTCATCGGATCGCATGTGGTGGATGCGCTGATCGGCGCGGGCAAAGATGTCACGGCGCTCGATGTCCCCGGTGTGCGGATGCATCGCGGCGATGTGCCATTCATGCCGGGAACAATTGACGATGTGGATACGCTCGCCGCCGCCTTTGCGGGGCAGGAGGCAATCTTCCACCTTGCCGCCGTCTCGAATGTCAATCACGCTTTCAATGATCCCCTCGGTTGCGTGCGTACGAATGTCCTCGGCACAGCCAATGTGCTGGAGGCGGCGCGGCGGGCGGGCGTCGAGCGGGTGATCCTTGCCTCCACGGTCTGGGTCTACAACGCCGCCCCGGCGGACGCGCCCGAACCGCTGAACGAAGAGACACCGCTCGCCGCGAGCGCGACGAATCACGTCTATACCTCCTCGAAGATCGCCGGGGAGATGCTGCTCGCGGACTGGAGCCATTTGTACGGCATTCCGTACACCGTGCTTCGCTACGGTATCCCCTATGGCCCGCGAATGCGCGACGAACTGGTGATCGCCAAATTCTTCGGCAAGGCGCTCCGGGGCGAACCGCTGACCGTCGGCCACGCGAGCCGCCACTTCCTCTATGTCGGCGATCTCGCCCGCGCGCATGTGCTCGCGCTCGGCGAAGTGGCGAAGAATCAGACCTACAACCTCGAAGGGCCGGAGACGATCACCATTCGGCAGGTCGCGGACGCGGTGCGCGATCTCGTCGGCACGGACGTGACGATCGAGGAGCAGCCGGGCCGTCCCGGTGACTATCGCGACCGAATCATCTCCGCCGCGAAGGCGAAGCGCGATCTCAGCTGGGAGCCTGCCGTTTCCTTCGCTGAGGGGATGCGCCGTACCTACGATTGGTTCCGCGCGCAGCATCACGCCGCCGAGCCGCAGATGGCCGTCGCGGCGGGGACCTAACGACTGTGACCATCCTGCCGTCGCGGGAGATGGGCATCCCCTGGCGCGCGATTGGCATCCTCGGCGCGGTTATGCTCGTCGCGGTGCTCGCGCTCATTCGCGCCGGGGAGGTGTCGTCCGTCTGGCAAGCGCTCAGCGGTGCGGACCCGCGCTGGCTCGGCATCGCGGCCCTTACGCAGGTCCTTCCGTACCTTGCTCTGACGCGCATCTACGCCTCGCTCTTTGGCCAGCAGGGCTATCCCCAACCAGTGGGGCTGCTCGGCCGCGTGGCGACGGTCGTCCTGACAATCAACCGCGTCCTGCCAACGATGGGCGTGACGAGCAGCGTCTACCTCGTGACGACGCTTCGGCGGCGCGGCATCCCGGAGGCGCGCATCCTCGTTGTGCATACGCTGGAGATCGTCTCGTACACCGTTGCCTTCGCCATCGTCACGACGTGGGGAGTGCTTGTCCTCGTCACGCGGAGCGCAATCGAGCAGGTAGAAATCCTCGTACCGGTCGCGCTCGCGGTGGCGGGCGGATGCGTCTTGCTGCGTTGGCTGCGGCGGCGCGGGCTGAAACCGATTGTGCTTCGCTGGGCCTTCGCCGGTAACCGCGTGATCGGCGGGATTCTGCCAATCCGCGCCTTTCGCATCACGGAAGAGCGGATCGAGCGGTTCATCAACGAGGTCTGGCACGGCGCGCGCCTCGCCGCCACCCGGCCGGATTGGTTCGTGCGCGCGGTGCTCTGGCAACTCGCCTCACTGGGTGGGGATTGCCTGACGATCGCCTGCGCGCTCGCCGCGCTCGGCGCCCCGACCCATCCGAACACGATCGTCATCGCCTTTGCGGCGGCGACGGCGCTCGCCGCGATCTCCTTCCTGCCGGGCGGGGCGGGATCATTCGAGGCGGCGATGGTCGTCGTCCTCGTGCGGCGCGACATTCCCTTCGAGGTCGCCCTCGCGGCGACGCTGATCTTCCGCGGCCTCACCTTCTGGCTGCCGCTCGCCGTCTCCCCCCTGCTCTTCGCGCGGCGGGAACGTGCCCCACTACTCAGCGCATGATGGCCGACGACCACCTCCTCACGCTCCTCGATGGCGCGCTGGCGGCACGGGGGGATTTGCTCGATGCACGGCATCAGGGGGCGGCGCGGCTGTTCAGTGGCTTCTTTGAAGGCGCACCCGCACTCGTCGTTGATTGCTACGGCGGCACGCTCGTCCTGCACAACTACGCCGATCCGCCTGCCAATGGAGAAGGGGCGATTGAGGCGGCAACGCGCTTTTTCACGGAGCGACTGCCGTGGATTCATGCCGTGATCGTCAAGCCGCGCAATGCACCGACGCTCCCCGAACAGCATGGCACGTTGCGATTCGGCACGCAACCGGAGACGCGCGTGCGCGAGCATGGCATCTGGTACGCGCTCGATCTCTTCGCACACCGTGATGCGAGCCTCTATCTGGACACACGTACCCTGCGTGTCTGGGCAACACGGCATCTCGTGGACATGAGCGTCCTCAACACCTTCGCCTACACGGGGAGTCTCGGCGTCGCGGCGATGGCGGGCGGGGCGCGTCGCGTCGTGCAGACCGACCTGAAGCGGGAATACCTGAATCTCGCGAAGACCTCGTACACGCTCAATGGCTTCCCGATTGCCAGGGCGGATTTTCAGGTCGGGGATTTCTGGACGCGGATCAGCCACCTGAAGCGGGCGGGCGAGCGGTTCGATTGCGTCTTCGTGGACCCGCCCTTCTTCGCCGCGACGGGCAAAGGCACGGTTGATCTCGTCGCCCAGAGCCACCGCGTCATCAACAAAGTGCGCCCGCTGATCAACGACGGCGGCTACCTCGTCGCGATCAATAACGCGCTGTTCGTCTCCGGCGCGGCATACATGCAGACGCTCGACGCGCTCTGCACGGATGGCTATCTATCAATCGAGGAATTGATC
>JBPCPB010000468.1:0-5753 GCA_050999735.1 Thermomicrobiales bacterium
GTCTATTCCTACATCGGCATCTGCGGCGAGGAGGCGGGCTGGCACTCGCGCGAGGTTGCCGTCGCGACAAAAACCGAGCGCGGTCATGACTCCCTGATCGCCGGTGCGAAGACGATGGCGATGACCGCGATTGATCTGATGACCAACCCTGACGCCCTCGCGGCGGCGAAGCAGGAACACGCCGCCGCAATGGGGCCAATCCGCGAAGGACTGGCGAAGGTCAACGCACGTGTCCGACATCCATGCATGACTCATTTTTCCCGGTGGTAGCAGGCTTTCCACCCTGCCTTTCGCCATCGGGAGGCGGGCGGGAAAGCCTGCTACCACCATCTTTGAGCTATTCGTCTCGGTTATGCACAGATGTCAGAAGTATCCATGTCTGAGGCGCGCCAACCGTTCTCGGCATGGCTGGACGATTTCTTCGCGGCGTACTACCGGCGGCGGCCCGTCAACGCGACTTTTATCGGCGTCCACGATCACGACGACATCTTGCCCGATTTCTCGGCGGCCGGCGTCGCCGAGACGATGGCGGAAATGACCGCGTTGCTCGGCGATCTGCGCGGCGTCGCGGCTCCGGAAACGCCTACCGACCGCACGCTCGCCGAACATTTCCTGACGCTCCAGTTGTGGGAGTTCGGATCGCGCCACTTTCAGGGCGGCAATCCCTGCGTCTATACCGGCGAAGCGATTTTCGGCGTGCTTTCGCTCTTTCTCCGACCCTTCACGCCGCTCTCCGAACGCGTTGACGCGGCAATCGCGCGCATGGAGGCGATCCCGGCCTTCCTCGCGACCGCCGCACAGAATATCCCGTCCGCGCCACCCACGTGGACAGAGCGCGCCATCCGCGAATGTACGGGTGCGATGCATTTCCTCGGCAATGGCGTGGAGATGCTGATCGCCGATGAGGGGATCACCGATCCGCATTTCCGTTCCGCCGCGATTGGCGCACGGCACGCCTTCGCCGCCTATCAGGCGTTTCTCACGAGCGAGATGCGGGCGACAACGAACGACGCATACGGCTGCGGCGGTGAGGCATTCGAGCGATACATGGCCCTCGGCCACGCACTAACGATCACCGGCGCGGAAATCGAACGGTACGCCCGCGACCAGTTTGCGGAGGCGCGGGCACGTCTCGATGAAGGAGCGGCGGCCTTCGGCGTGCCGGATTGGCGCACTGCCCTCAGGCTGCTCAGACGCATCCATCCAACGGCGGAGTCGTATTACGCGCGCTATCAGGAGCAGTGGGACGCATGCCACGAGCGCGCGGTCGCACATGATTTGGTCTCGTGGCCGGAGTATCCCATCCGCTACATCCCGCGACCGCGGTGGGTGCGCGAAGCCGCACCGTTCCTCTATTTCCTGCCGTATCGCGCGCCGTCACCGTACGATCACCTTACTGTCCATGACTACCTCGTTGAGCCGATTGAACCCGGCATGCCCATTGCCGATCAAGAACGCCGCCTCGAAGCGACGAACGACAGCGTGATTAAGATGAATCATGTGATCCACCACGGAGCAATCGGGCATCACGTCCAGAATTGGTACGCGTCCCATGCGGCGTCGCGGATCGGGCAGGTCGCGGCGGTGGATTGCGCGTCACGGATCGCGCTCTTCTGCGGCGGCACGATGGCGGAGGGATGGTCATCGTACGTCGTGGACCTGATGGGCGAGGTCGGTTTCCTCACGCCGCTGGAAGCGTATGCGCAGCACTATGCCCGCATGCGCGCCGCCGCGCGGGCAATCGTGGATGTCAATCTCCATCACGGCCGTTTCTCGTTCGATCAGGCCGTCGCCTTCTATCGCGACGACACGGGCATGACGCAGGAAGCGGCGTATGCGGAGACGGTCAAGAATACGATGTTCCCCGGCGCGGCGATGATTTACCTGATCGGGCAGGGGATGATCCGCGATCTACGACGCGAGATGGCGGCGCGCGAAGGAAACGGCTTCAGCCTGCGCCGCTTCCATGATCGGTTCCTTTCGTATGGCTCGATTCCGGTTTCGCTCATTGCCGCTGAGATGCGAGCGCGGCGCGAATCGCCGTGATAAGGCCATCATAATCAATCGCGTCGAAGTCGGTCATGTCCAGTTCGTATGTCTCGCCTTCGACATCGAGTGCATCATCCCGGCCCCGGCGAAGCACCTCCTCGAGCTCGCCGTAGGTAAGGTGATCCACATGGCCGGGATGCCGCTCGCAGGCATGCACCGTCGGTTCGAGGGCATGGACAAGCAACTCGCTCATCACGACGACTGCCAGCGTCGTGCCGAACAAGACGACAATCGCGAAGGTACGGCTCCAATTCGGCGTATCTTCCTCAAGGCTTTCGCCCGCGCCGCCTGGTCCGTGCCGGAAACTGAAGATCAGATAGAGGATGTAGATGACGAATAAGATGCCCGCGACCGCGATACTCAGTCCTTCCAGCCTACTGGCGCTGAGCCCGGATGGCCCGTGATGAAAGAAACTTGGGATCAGCAGACTGACAACGGCGAGCGCGAGCATCGTGCATGCCGCGCCCGCGTCCGTGCGGTCAAAGGTCTGCGTGCCGAACTTCAAGCCACCCAGCAGAATGCTCGCGCCGAGCACGAAAAGGACATTACCGAGGATGCTGCCCGCGAGCGTCGCCTTGACGGTCGTTGTCAGGCCCGCCCGCAGCGCAACAATCGTGACAATCAGTTCGGCGGCGTTGCCGAAGGTCGCGTTGAGCAATCCACCGAGGCGCGGCCCGGTGTAGAGTGCGACCTCCTCCGTCGCACGGCCGAGGAACCCGGCGAGCGGAATGAGCGAGAGCGCGCTGACTGCGAAGATGAGCGGCGGGTTCGCATGGACGACCGCCAGCAGGATACTGATTGGGACGAGCGCCAGCAAGCCGAGCAGCGTTTTCGTCACGACGGAAAGCGGCTCCGCCGTCCGCCGAATTTCCGTCTTCGGTTCCATTGCCTGCGCTGCTCCTCATCCCTCCGACCAGCGCGTGCTGTGCGCATCCTATCAGGGACGGCAAAGAACCTCACCCCCCGGCCCCCTCTCCATCGCAATGGAGAGGGGGAGCGACCTCTGATAGATTGAGGCGTGTGGGGAATATCCCGGTACTTCGGGTGAGTCACCCCTCTCCTTTGCGATGGAGAGGGGCCGGGGGTGAGGTTCTTCGCTCCATCATCTATCCAGACGAGGGGGGCTATGATAGCCTATCGGTATCTTCTCTGCCGCTTCGCAAGGAGGCACGCAATGGACGTTTCCCGGCTCCGCGGTTCAATCGTCCCAATCATCACACCATTCGACGGCGACGGACGGATTGACGAAGGCACGCTTGAACGACTGATTGACTGGCAGATCGCCAGCGGCAGCCACGGCATCTCCGTCACCGGGACGACGGGCGAGCCGAGCGCGCTCTCGCTCGACGAGCGCTGCCGGATGCTCGACCTCGGCAAAGCGGCGGTCGGTGGACGTGTGCCGTTCGTCCCCGCCACTGGCACGAACAACATTGATGAGACAACCGACCTGACCCGGTACGCGGAGCGGCTCGGCGTGGATGCCGCACTGGTGATTGTGCCGTACTACAATCGCCCCTCGCAGGAAGGACTGTTCCGCTATTTCCGCGCTGTCGCGGGCCAGGTGGGCCTGCCAATCATCATCTACAACATCCCCGGACGGACCGCGACGAACATGGCGCCGGAGACGATGGCGCGCCTGCGTGAAGCCTGCCCAAATATCATCGGCGTCAAGGAATCGAACAAGGACTTCGAGCACACGAGCAAGGTGCTCCACACCTGCGGGCGCGATTTCCTCGTCTACTCAGGCATCGAACTGCTCTGCTACCCAATGCTCGCAATTGGCGGCGTTGGGCACGTCAGTGCGACGGCGAACATCCTGCCGCGCGAAGTCGCCGCGCTCTACGATCTCGTCGTCGCCGGGCGGTGGCAGGAGGCGATGGACCTGCATTACCGCCTTCTGCCGATCAACGAGGCACTCTTTCTCGAAACCAACCCCGGCCCGCTGAAGTGGGCGATGGGCGAACTCGGCTGGATCACACCGCAGTACCGCCTGCCGCTCTGCGAGCCGTCGCCCGCCAATCAGGAGAAGATTCGTGCCGCGCTCGCGCAGTATGACCTCTCGAACACGCCCGTCGCAAAGGCGGTGCGCGCGTGAGAATCGCCCGGTTTCTCCTCGATGGCCGCATCCACACTGGTACGGTCACGGACGATGGTCGCCCGATAGATACAGCGGGCCGTGTCCACGCCCCGGATGCCGTGACGTGGTTGCCGCCCGTCGTGCCGCCAAAGGTCGTCGGCCTCGCCCTTAACTACGCGGACCATGCGGCGGAGTTGAACAAGGTGGATTTGCCCGACGAACTCGCCAAACCCAGCGTGCCCGCGCTCTTCTTCAAACCGCTCACATCGCTGACCGGTAACGGCGCGCCGATTGTCTACCCGAACGGCGCGCAGTACATGCATTACGAGGGCGAACTGGCCGTCGTCCTCGGTCGGAGCGGACGTAAAATCCGCCAGGGCGATGCGATGGACTATGTCAAGGGCTACACGATTGCGAACGACGTGACGGTGCGCGACTTCGTCCAGAACTTCTATCGCCCGCCCGTCAAAGCGAAGGGCTTCGACACGTTCGGCCCGCTCGGCCCATGGATGGTGACGGCGGACGCCTTCGGCGACCCAGCGAACGTCACCGTGCGCACCTTCGTCAACGGGGAGTTGCGGCAGGAAGGCAACACGCGCTTCTTTATCCATTCCATCCCGGCGATCATCGAATACGTCTCCGCGTTCATGACGCTCGAAGAGAATGACGTGCTGCTCACCGGCACGCCGAAGGGCATCTCCGCGATCCATCCTGGCGACCACATCCGCGTCGAGATAGACGGCATCGGCGCGCTCGAAAATCCGGTCGTGGCTGAAAGCGATTGAACCGCAGAGACACGGAGGACACAGAGGGCACAGAGATGAGTAAAAATACAAGATCGCTCTGTGTTCTTCGTGTCCTCTGTGTCCTCTGTGCTGAATCCTCCTTCGCATCTTCGCAGTTCACTTGGTTAGACAGACGGAGGTACACATGGCGACAACCGTCGCACCACAGCAGGAATTGGGTATTCGCACTGTCGGGCATTTCATTGATGGGCAGTTTGTGTACGACGCGGATGAGACATTTGAGACGTTGAATCCGGCGGACAACACGATGATCGCCCGGATCACGAGGGGCACGCAGGCCGATCTCGACCGGGCGATTGCCGCTGCGCGCCGTGCGTTCGATGCGGGGCCGTGGCCGCGCATGAAGCCCGCCGAGCGCGCCCGCATCCTTCGCAACGTTGGCGACCTGATTATCGAACGTGCGCCGGAGATCGCGCGGATCGAGACGACGGACACCGGCCTGCCGATTGCGCAGACGGGCGGCGCGCAGATTCCCCGCGCGGCGGACAACTTTTATTTCTTCGCCGAGATGGCGAACCACATGGACGGCGCGGCCTACCACAGCGCCGATTACCTCAATTATTCGATGCAGCGGCCCGCCGGCGTCGCGGGACTGATTACGCCGTGGAACCTGCCGTTCATGCTCACGTCGTGGAAAGTCGCGCCTTGCCTTGCCAGTGGCTGTACGGCGGTCGTCAAGCCCGCCTCATGGACACCGCTCTCGAACGAGAAATTGGCCGAGTGCATCCGCGACGCGGGCGTGCCGGACGGCGTTTTCAACCTCGTCTATGGCGCGGGCGAGACGATTGGTATGGGCATGGTCAAAAGTCCCGATGTGCAAC
>JBPCPB010000487.1:0-14392 GCA_050999735.1 Thermomicrobiales bacterium
TCTGGTCCCGCGCGGACCACTCCGCGCGCCGTGCCGGCAAAGGCTCGTACATCGTCACGCGCGCTCGCTGGAGCGCACTGTTCGCTGCGGCGATGCTCGTCTCGAGCAGGGCCGCCGTCTCGCCGGCCGGCCAGCCGAGCACGTCGTGCACGATCAAGGCCGCGCGCTGTCTCGGCGGCAGGACCTGCAGAGCGGCGAGGAACGCGAGCTCGATCGTCTCCCGCTCGACGATGACCGCGTCCGGCTGGTCGTCGCTCGGCGCAACTTCGTCGAGCAATCGGTCCGGGTACGGCTGGAGCCACGGCACCTCGGCGAAGGAGTGCACCGTCATCAGACGACGGGAGTTCCGCCGGAGCAAGTCGAGGCACACGTTCGTCGCGATACGGTAGAGCCACGCACGGAACAATGCGCTGCCGTCGAAGCGGTCGCGACTGCGCCACGCGCGCAGGAATGTCTCCTGCACGGCGTCCTCCGCATCGTCGAATGAGGCGAGCATCCGGTAGCAGTGGACGTGCAGTTCGCGCCGGTGGCGCTCGGTGAGCGCCGCGAAGGCAGGTGCTTCGCCGGTGATCGCGGCGGCGATCTCGTCACTTCGATCCATTGTCATCTGCGCGCCAGTCCGCGCGTCACGTTCGCGATCGTCCCGGTCATGCCTCGGACCTCGTTCGCCGGACCTCCTGGACAAGCCAACCGTTGCCGTCGGGATCGTTGAAGGAGAGGAACGAGTTGTAGTTGCTGCGTTGGGGATCAGGCCCCGGCGCCTGACCGCCCGCCTCGAAATGGAAGAGCTCGCTAACGTCCGCCCCACGTTCGACGAGTGCGGCGCGCGCGGCGTCAATGTCGGCGACGACCAGGTGCAGGCCCTGGACGGAGCCCGCCGCCTCCGTGTTCCTCATGAGGGAGATCGAACACGCCGAACCCGGCGGTGTCAGCTGCACGACGCGAAAGTCGTCGCTGACGCGGTGGTCAACGAGCAGATTGAAGCCAGCCTGCTCGATGTAGAAGATCTTGGCACGGTCCACGTCCGCGACGGGAACCGGCACGAGTTCGAGTGTCCAATCCATGATGCATCCTCCTTGTTGTCATCGGCACGGTTGCCAATCTTCCTGGAGATGAAACGTCGGCAGCCACGGAAACTCATCGGTGATGCGATGAGGAGGCCCGGATCGGCAGTGTACACACTCGTCTTTGCGGTTCTCTCCGGTTTCCGCTGATTTCAACTCTCCGCCTGCTCGACCAGCCGTTGGACGGGCCACGGGAAAGGGAAGTCGTGCCCGGCGCGGAGTTCGAGTAGGACCGGGCCGTCGGCAGCGAGTGCGTCGTCCCACGCGGCGCCGATCTCGGACGGTTCGGTGACGCGGATGCCGCGCGCCCCGAATGCCTCGGCATAGCGCACGAAATCTACATGGCCGATCTCCGTCGCGTGGGTCCGGCCGAAGGTTGTCCGCAGAGCGTGATGGATCATGCCAATCTGTTCGTCCGCGTGAACGGCGATCACGACGGGCAGGCCGAGATTGCAGATCGTGCCGAAGTCGCTGCACGCCATCTGGAACGACGCGTCGCCCGTCACGCCGACGACCTTTTTGTCAGGTCGGAGCAACCCGGCGGCGAGTACGCCTGGCACCGCGTAGCCCATCGCGCCCCACGAACCGGGCTGCAGATGCGATTCGGGATTGAAGGCGGGTATTTGTAACGGTGTCCACAGTTTCACCTGGCTGACATCGCTGACGACGAGGATGTCCGGCGTCATGCGCTTCGCCAGCGCGTCGAGCGCGACGCCGATATGCCACGGGCGGCGATTGTGGTAGCCTTCGAGTTCGATGTCAATGCCGCGCTGCTGCAATGCGCGGGCGCGGGCGCATGTCGCAAGTGTCGCGGCATCTTCCGGGCGTGGGTGGCATTCCTCAGCCATTGCACCGACCGCTTCGGCGAGCGCGGTGATCGAAGGCGCGGCGACGGTCAGCGCGCCGTCCGGCGCATCGGCGGCATCTATCAGTAGCAACCGCTCCCTGATCTGTTCAGCAAGTTGCGCGGCGGTCTCGGTGCCGGGGCGCACGCCAATGCCCAGAACGAGATCGGCGCATCGTACTGCCTGATACGCCGCCGGATGGCTGCCGCCCGCGCCGCGATAGACGCCGATGGAGAGTGGATGGACGGTCGGCATCGCGGCGTGGCCGTCCCAACTGTGGGCGACGGGTGCGCCGAGCCGCTCCGCGAGCCGGACGACCTGCCCGCTCACCGATGGCCACCATGCATTCTTCCCAACGACGATCGTGACCGTCTTCGCCACATCAATCCGCTCGATAGCGTCGTCAATCCCGGTGGCGGACGTAGTGGTGTCCGGGGCGGGCGCGAACGCGCTGGCGGACACATCAATCGCGCCCGATTGCAACGTGCTGAGTGGGATTTCGATATGCACCGGCCCCGGCCGCCCCGTCGTGGCGAGCGCGAAGGCGCGGGTGAGGACGGCAGGAATCTCCGCCGCGTTTTCCACCCGAACAGACCACTTCGTCACCGGCGTGAACGCCTCCTGGAGGAAGTCCGTCCGGTCTACGCCGTGGAATGCCTCCTTGAATGCACCCTCCGGCACGCCACCGGAGATATGGATCAGCGGCGCGCCCGCCGCGTACGCCCCCGCGACGCCGGAGAGCGCGTTCGTTGCCCCCGGCCCGGCGGTCGTGATGCAGACGCCCGGCCTGCCGGTGAGGCGGCCAGCGACCTCGGCGGCGATGGCGGCATTGTTCTCGTGCTTGACGGTGATCGGGCGGATTTCCGGCGCGTCCGCCAGCGCGTCGAAGAGATAGATAACATGGTCGCCGTCCAGCCCGAAGATCGTATCCACTCCCTGCGCTCTCAGCCCCGCGACGACCGCCTGACTCGGACTCATCTCTGCCATCGTCTCTGCTCCTTCCCCATGTTACAGCCACCCGCAACGTGCGCCGTCACTATACCTGTATGATCGTTCAGCGGGCTAGGGCGGGCCAGGGCGAAGCAGCGCGTAACCTTTTCCTGGCAACCGCGACATACAGGGTAGCGAATGATCGTGTCGCAGGAAAGCCGGGGTGACAATCGCGCGATGGAAACACCGAAGCACGAGATACGACGAGCGACAGATGCGGATGAAGACCGGGAAATTGCGCTGACGCCCGCTCGGTTCGCCGCATCCTACCAGACGTATGTCCTGCCGCTCTACCGTTACTTCTATCAGCACACCGGCAATGCCGCCGATGCGGAAGACCTGACCGCCACGACGATCAGCAAAGCGTTAGCAAGCCTTCGCTCCTATGCGGAGCGCGGGACGCTGGCGGCATGGCTCTTTGGTATTGCCCGCCACACCCTGCACGATTATCGTCGGCGGCGCTGTATGACGGTCGCGCTCGCGGAGACCGAACCATCGCTCATTGATCGTCTGCCGCTCCCTGAGCAGCAGGTGATGCAACAAGAGCAGCGGGACGACCTCTATACGCATATCCGCGCCCTGCCCGCCAATCAACGAGAGGCGCTCACATTACGCTACTTCGGCACATTGCCGATCGCGGAGATTGCGCTCGTCCTCGATCGCAGCGAAGGAGCCGTCAAACTCCTCATTCATCGCGCGCTGACGACGTTGCGCGCGCAGTACCGCCAGGAGGCAAACCAATGAAGCAGAGCGATCAGCGACCGGACGCGATGATGCTCCCCGATGAACTGCACCCAATTGCGGGAGCCGTTCAAAAGGCTGCCCAAGCGATTGTGCCACGCCAAGCGTTCCTTGACGACCTCGATGCGCTGGTACAGCGAGACGCCACGGCGCATATCGTCCCGCTCCCAATCATGAAGGGGGCGGCGGACGAAACGGCGTTCCACGCTCCTTTGATGGCCGATGAGGAAGCGATGCGCACCGGTGATAGACCGGTAACGGTCGCGGATCATCCGGCCATCGGGATGCACCCACCTCGTTCCGCGCGCCGGTTCGGTCGTCGCGGTTTTCTCGCCGGCTCCGCGGCGGCGGCGGCGAGCGTTGGCTTTGTGCTCTCGCAACGACGGACTGTTCTTGTTCCCGATACGAATGCCACGCAGCAGGCCGGTCGCGTGTTGATCAGCGCGCAGATGGTTGCGGCCGCACCTCCCGGTACGCCGACGACGAACACGGCCGCGCAACCGAGCAACCTCGATTTCTCCGACGGCCTCGTTGGCTGGGGATTAGGGGGCAATAATTCCGGCGCTTACACGATCGGCATTGACCCGAATATGACGCAGCACGGCATGGCCAGCGCCACCCTCGGTTCGCGTGTGCCCGATCCGCAGGGATTTGGGATGCTCTCTCGTACCTTTACCGCCGATCCCTATCGTGGAGCGCGCCTTCGCATGCGCGGCATGGTCAAAGCGGATGCCGTGGACAACTGGGCGGGTCTCTGGATGCGCCTGGGCGACCCCCAGAATCATGTACTGAATTTCGATAATATGGAGGGGCGACCGATCACGGGAACGCGAGGCTGGCAATCCTACGACATCGTCCTCGATGTGCCCCAGGAAAGCGCATTGCTGGCTTTCGGTATTCTCTTGGCGGGCAAGGGGCGCGTCTGGCTCAGTGATGTGACATTCGATACAGTTGGACAGAATGTGGCGACGACGGACGCCATGTCGCTACCGAATCAGATACAGAACCTCGATTTCGAGGTGGGGATGACCGGCTGGTTCCTGGGAAGCAATCAGGCACAGGATTACCGCATCAGCGCCGATACGACCATACTACATGGCGGCAAAGCGAGCGGCCATCTTCAGGCAACGAGCGATCCGGTCGGTGGCTCCGGCACATTGATGCAGGGTGCCAAGGCGGACTCTTTTCGCGGCGCGCGCGTCCGGATGTCCGGATGGGTGAGGGCGAATGGCGTGACGGATTGGGCGGGACTGTGGATGCGCGTGGACGGCCCGGACGCGCGACAGACGGGGCAGTCACTCAGTTTCGACAACATGGAAAACCGCCCGATCAAAGGCACGAGCGGATGGACGCGATACGAGATTGTGCTGGACGTTCCGCCGGAGAGCGTGGCGATCGCCTTCGGTATTCTGCTTGTGGGTGACGGGGAAGTCTGGCTTGATGATGTGCAGTTCGCGAAAGTCGGGAGCGACATACCGACCACGAACAGGATTTGACCGCGTCCACGCCGGGCGAATCATGCCGAGGATGCGTTGTCGGGTTCAATGCGGGTAAGTTCGGGGATTCGGTCGAACTCCCGATCCCAACTGTACACCTCAGTGATGTCTCTGGCTCGCATCCAGACCGCATGGTATGCATCGGGATAGGAGATGTTCTTCTCGACATACACATCGAGAGCGTCGCGACACAAGGACTTCTCTGTCAAGTGCAGGGAGCGTAGGGAGAGGACATCCCCAACCTGCTCCCGAATGTCCGCTTTGGCTACCTTGTAGCGCCGCTCCAGGAGGAAGATCGCCTCGAAAATGACCAGCGGAGAAATCACGACGCGCTCTTCGTCTCGCTCGATTCGTTGCAGAAGCGCGAACGCCGCTTCTGCTTTGGCGGGATCATCGTTGGTGAAGTAGCGCATGAGGATGTTGGTATCGAGAAAGCGCGCCATCCGTTTACTGCTGCCCGCGAGTCATCGCATCTTCCGCCACAAGTTCCTCGAACTCCCGTCGCACCGCCGTCCAGTCTTCGGGCCGGTTGATAGGCTTGACCGAACCAAAGTGCTTCGCTATTTTCGATTCCGCTGGCTGCACCCTCACACCGTCCGCGTCCGCGACAAAGCGCACCTTGTCCTTCGGCTTCAATCCGAGTTGCTGGCGAATCTCCGCCGGAATCGTGACTTGCCCTTTCTGGGTCATTCTGCTTTCAAATTCTCTCATAGTCGAACCTCATTTCCACGTTGTACTTAATCATCGCATCGTACAGCCGCCTCGCGTATTACACAGTATAGCAAGCGCGTGCATGAGAGGCAATCTTTTCTCAATGACAGCGAGACCGAATTACTTCTGGGTCTCAGTCAACGCCATGAGATGCGTAACGGGGCAGGTGGCACACATGCGGGCCTTGCAGCGGTCGTTGTAAAGGGCGATCAGCCCCTGCTGGAGCCGCCCGGTACGGACTCGCAGGCCGCCGGGACCGCCGAGTTGGTCGGTCATCGCGCGAATGACGCTGTTGCCGCGCGTGGCGGGATAGGTATCCCACGCTCGTTCCGCCGCAGTGACGAGCGGTTCGTTCTCCGTGCGGAGGCCATAGATGAGCGCGAAGGGGAGGACGACGTTCACCGCGATCTCGCCCGCGCGGTCCGCGCCGATTGGGCTGGTATCGCCCGCGAGCAGGCGGGAGGGCGGGCGCAAGGTTTGGCGGAGGGCGCGAACGACCAAGCGCGGCTCATCGGGATAGGTGAGGAGCGGCGCGAGACAGGTGGCAATCAACCCTTCCGCCGCGCCGCCGTTGGCGAGCAGGGCCGCGAGGGCGAGCAACCGCCGTGCCGGATGATTCGCCGGGCGAACACGCGCCGTCTCCCATGATGCGACGGCAAGCGCCGCCGATTGCCCCGTTGTGCGCCACATATCCCTCAAGACCGCACCATGTAGGACGAAACCGGGTGAGGGATTGAGGAAGCCGCCAGTGCCGAGCAGGAGCGCGGCGGCAACGTATTCGCGCTGGTCAGCGGGAGACCGAAGGATGGCCTGCTCCAAGTTACGCAGCGGCAGGGCGGCGGCGAGCGTCGCCATCGGGGCGCGATTGGCGCTGTAGCCGAGGGCGTCGAGGAAGGCGGCGTAGAGGACATCGCCGGGCGATGTGGCGGCGAAGCGCGCCTCCATCGCCGCTGCCTTGAGGGCGAGGCGTTCGTCGCCCGCCCGGCCAAGGACGCGCAACAGATCCGCCGTCCCCGTCGTCAGGAAGTCGCGGGCGCAGGGGCTGTCGCCGAGACCGCCAAGCGGCGCACTCCCGGCGGGAAAGTCCACGAGCGATCCGGCAAGGAGCGGTGCGAGGGCGAGGGTCGGCAGCATCCGCCCGTCGCGCGCCCTGACGGTCGTGCCGTCATCGTCCAGGACGACATGCAGCGCGACGGCGTTATAGGCGGGATCGAGATGATGGCCATGCGCCCGCCAGTCCGCCGCGCGGCGATGGATCTCCACCGCGCCGGTGATCTCCTGCCCATCGAGGATCAGTCGTGCGTCCGCGAAGTCCGGCCCGAACCCGGCAGACCACCGCCCCCGGTACCGCACGACGACGGTCCGCCCATCCGTCGTCCGCCACGGCCCCGGCACAAGCCACTGCGCCTGCCACACCTTCGCCAGCGTCAACTCTGGAACCGTCATAGCGAACGACGCGAGCACAGAGAACACGGAGGACACAGAGAGCGCAGAGAGATACAAAGGGAAATCAAAAAGATAGGAAGACCACCTCGCCTTATTGCATGCACCGCATCCTCCGGTCCGCATTCATATTCTTTTCTTCCTCTCTGTGCTCTCTGCGTCCTCTGTGTCCTCTGCGCTTCGTCTTCCCTAGCGTTGGTACGGGGGAACGGTGGGGAAGGAATCGGTGGTGCGGGGGATGGCGGGGAAGGCTTCGGTGCGGCGGATGCCAGGGCCGAGGGCGCCGGAGCGGCGGAGCGGGCGGCGCGGCTCGCGCAGGAGGCCGCCAACGAGCACGGTCAGTAAGCCGAGGGCCAGTGCCGTGATAAACAGCGCGCGGAAGCCGTTACGATCCACGATGATGCCGCCCGCGATCAGCGACAAACTGCACAGGGCGAGTACGCCATTCGTGAAGCCGACACCGTCCGCGTAGGCATTTGGCGGCAGGATGTCGAGCAGGAAGCCGCTGTGCGCGACGGCATTCGCGCCCATCGCCGCGCCGATACAGACGAAGGCCGCGATGAAGACCCGCGCGCGGGACAGGTCGCCCGTGAAATGGCCGGCGATTGGCTCCGTCTCGAACAACACCGGCAGGACAATGGCGATGAATGCCGCAAAGGCGCGGCAGAGCGCGCTGAGCTGAAGCAGGAATTTCGTTCCTGTGATCCGGGCAAGTGAGCGCCAAAGATAGATCGTCGCGGCGCGCGTGACGATCACGGCAATGACGTAGATGCCGATCATCTCGGCGGAAAGATGAAAGGTCCGAAGCGCATAGACGACGAAAAAGGGTTCCGCGAGCGTGGCGACAAGGGCGATCACACGGAAGAGCAGATAGCGCCGGTACGTTGGGAGGCGCAGTAATCCCGGTCCCGCACGCAGCCCGGCGAGGGATGGACGCGGCACGAGAGGCACCCGATTTCCCTGTTCGGTGAGTGCGACCGTCAGGAGCGCCACGCCGAGGAGCGCGACGAAGGCGACAAAGAAGAGATACAAGTACTCGCGCGGGAAAATCGGGCCATAGACGAGGATGCGCCGGACGAGGAGCGCGGCGAGCACGGACGCCCCGATGCCCGCGAGCGCCTGCCAGCGGACGAGCCGGCCCCGCACGCCATGCGTCGCGATCCGCCCCGGTACTCGCTGGCCGACGAGCGTCGCGAAGCCGCTCGTGCAGCCGACGATACCGTAGAGGATGAAAAAGGTGATGAGCAGCTGTTTCGCCGTACCGTCCGCCCGGTCCGCGCCGACAAAGGCGAGCAGTCCCATTGCCAGGGCGCGCAAAATGGCGCTCGTGACTGCCGGCGCGATGATCCGCGTGCGGTTGGCGATTGCACTGCCAAGGATCGCTCCTGGTAACCCCCACGAGAGCGCCGCGACCACCGGCACGAGCGCGACGAGTTTGTTGGAATCGCTCATGCGCGCGATAAAGGCCGCGAGGACAACGCTTGGCAGCAGCAGCGCGTCGGCGAAGCCGCTCAATGCGGCGATCGCGACGCCGAGCGGCAGGTTGCGGCGGAGGTCGGCGGCGCCCAGTGCGGTTCGTGGCCGGAACCACGCCCGAATTCCTCCCCAGAAATCCCCCAATGGATTGCGTGCACGCGCTTTGGGGGGACTGAGGACATCGGGGTCTGTCGGACTGAATTCGGATGCGGCTGCATCGGGCAGTGGTGTGTCGGCATGACCGTTCCACGCGACATCGGGCTGCGCTGCCGCCTCGTTCCCTTGTACCGGATACACGGCGCTCGCGACGGGAGAGTCATCTGGTAGCGGCGTATGTGCGGGCGGGAGCGTGCCGCCTGATTGTCCCGGTACCCCGGTCTCCGCGCTGCCGTCGTCCATGTGTCGCTCACGCTCCCGTACACGCCAGATGATGTGAGTTCGAGGTTCGAGGTTCGGCGTTCGCGGTCGTCCCTCGAACGCCGAACCTCGAACCATTGGTTGGCTGGCCGCAGTATACGTGCCGCGCCGATGCCACGCAATTGGGAGCAGAAGTCCGGAGTTCGGGGCATGGTCTCATCGAACTCCCAACTTCGAACTCCGAACTTCTCTACGCCGCCGCGCCAACGGTCACGGCGACGGTCATCTCGCGCCGGTTGCCCGCGCGATCCGTCGCGGCGACGCCGATCGTGTGCGATCCTGGGAAGAGCCGCCCATCCCAGTAGCCGAGGTACGTATCGGGTGCGAGGTCCGGTCGGGGCATCAATTCACCCTGCTCCATGCCGTCCGCGAGCAGCAGGACACGCGCCACACCGCTCGGGCCGCTGTTGTCTGTCACCGTCGCGCGCACAGTCACCACCGGGCGTGGCGCGTTCCCGCCCGTCGGCGTGATGAGTGTCACGTCCGGCGGCGTGGTATCGAAGCCGCCCGCCGCCCAGAGCAAATCCGCCGCAAGCCGGTGGCCCGCATTGGAGAGATGCACATCATCGAAGCGTCCAAGCGTCAGCGATTGCTCCTTGCCGCGCACCTGCTCCGCCAGTTCAACCACCGTCACGCCCTGCTTCGTCGCCGCGACCGCGCGGATCGCGCCATTGAACTGCTCGATCCACCATGCGTCGCTGTGGACGGCGGTTGGGTCGCCACCGAAGGGGTCATAGATCGTCTGGATCAAAAGCGCGCGCGTCTGGCCACCTTCCATGAGCCGCGTGACGATCGTCGTCAGGTTGGCGCGGAAGGTCGCCAGCGCGGCCTCGCGTGCCGGCGTCTCCGTGCCCGCCAACCGCTGGAGATCATTGCCGCCGATACTGAGGAGCACAACCGCCTGCTGCCCCTGCGGGAGCCGACCTAATTCATCGAGCGCTCGAAGGATTTGCGGTCGTGTTGGCGTCGGCGTCGGTTCTCCGGCGGCGGGGGGCGGTGGTGGCGTCGGCGCGAGCAGGGTTGCACTCGTCTCGCCGGGAACGGCGACATTGACGGTACGCAGGTTCGGCCCGTACCGCCCGCGCATCAAGTCCGCCACCAGCGCGAACTCACCCCGCTCGTCCGGCAGGCTTGCCCCGATCCCGGCCATCAGGGAATCACCCACACCCAGGAGAAGCGCGGGGGCTTCGGTCGAACTGAGCGCGGGATCAGGAGCAGCGGAGACAGTCGAGAATGTGCCGCAAAGGGGAAGAAGGAGCATCAATGCGGTGCAGAGCAGGAGGCGTATCGCTGGTGGAACGATCCGTACGGGCGGTTGTACCCTCGGCGTGACCGCCCTCCCCGACGTGCCACGATCTTTGCCGCTCCGGGAAAAGCTAATGAACGGAAAGAGGGCGATTCGCGAACCGCCCCTACGCATGGATGAAGAGACAGTGCAATGGTGCAGTCGGCAGGAATTGCCTTGGGTAGTATTCACTCTCAGTCCTCAGTCCTCAGTCCTCAGTCCTCGTGTCGCGAGCGCTCGCGCGAGCAGGGTCCGGGATTCGGCGTGCGCGAGTTTGGCGGCGGCATCGGCGGGCGAAAGAAGGAAGGTGTCGTTGCCGAGATGTGCCTGCCATGTCTCTGTCTCGCCGGTGCCTTCCATAAGGAACCAGGTGACGTGGCGCATCTTCCCTTTGAAGGGGAAGAGATGCGTGCCAAGCGGCGCGACGATGTGGGCAGTGAGGCCCGTCTCCTCCAGCGCCTCGCGGATCGCGGCCTCTTCCCGCGATTCGCCTTCCTCCACATGCCCCTTGGGGAAGACGAACGCGCCGTCGTTTGCGCGCCGGAGTACGATCTGACCATCGTGGAAAATCACGCCGCCCGCCTGCGGTACCGGCGGTGTCGCGAGGATGCCGAGCATTGGCGCGGGATCCCGCACCATCGTGGCGTGCAGTTTGGCGTAGGTATCGGGCAGCAATTCCGGCATCACCGTCGTCTTCGCGATAATCGGCATGAAGTTGGCATCTCCCTGCCAGCGGGGCACAACATGCCAGTGCAAATGCTCCGCGACGCCCGCGCCCGCGCCCGCGCCGAGATTCAGCCCGAGGTTCAGGCCGTCGCAGCGAAGAGTGGTCTGCAGGAGACGCGTCAGCCAGGGGAGCAGGAGACCAATTTCGGTCATCTCGCCATCGTCGAGCGCGTCGAGGGCCGCGGCCTGTCGGTAGGGAACGACCATGCAGTGGCCAGTATTGTACGGATAGAGATTCATCACGACGAAGGCGCGCGCACCGCGATGGAGGACGAAGTTCTCCGCGTCGTGCGCGGGGTCAGCGGCGATGGCGCTGAAGATGCTCACGCCGGGCGGCGTCGGGCGGCGCTCCCCACCGACATAGCGCATCCGCCACGGCGTCCAGAGCCGCTGCTGCTCATCTCCGTCCGTTTCCGTCATCGAATCGCGCGTCGCTTCCCATCTCTGCCGTATCCATCGCCCGCCAGAGTATAGCATGCAGACAGCAGGAGGATTTTAACGCAGGGCGCGCAGAGGACGCGGAGACCGCAGAGAGATTCTTATTTTTTCTTTCCTCTGTGCCCTCTGCGCGCCCTGCGTCCTCTGCGTTAACTCCCTGTTTTGGCGATTCAATCGTTTTCGTTCTGGGCGTATACTGGGTGCATTCGCGCCGGACGGCTCGCATGAGGAGGAGAACGATGCAGCAACGCTTCACGCCCGAACCGCCGATCTATACCTTTCGCGTCCGTCTGCTCGGCTGCGCGGCCGGGTACGCGCCGGAGAATGCGACGGAGATTCAGCGCGAGATCGCGATCGCGGCGAACAACACCCTCGGCGACCTCGGCTTCGCCATCCTCGGCGCGTACGACTTCGACAGCGATCATCTCTGGTCCTTTTTCCTGAGTGGCAAGCCGTGGGACAAGAAGACGGAATACGCCTATCACATGGGCGAATGGAGCGACGAGGGCGACGACGATGCCGCGGAGATGCTCGAACTCTTCCCGGAGGGGTCGGAGATGCGCAAACTTGCCCTGCTCGCGGAAGATCCGGCTTTCGAGGCGACGGAAGAACTGCCCGCCGAGATCGATCGCGCCAAATTGCAGGCGGAGATGGTGGCGATGCTCGCGGAGGCGGCCGCCGAAGCGCCGGAAGAGGATCGCGCGCTGATCGCGGAGTTCGCCCATCTGATCGAAAGCGATCCGAACGCCGATGTCGCGAAGATGTCCGAAGCCCTCCAGCGCTATCTCTTCGAGGATTGGCTGCCGGACGATGATGAGGATGCCGAAGCGGCGGATAGCGAATCCGCCCTCGCGGCGGCGCTCTTCCCGACCGGACTGCCGGGGCTTGACCTTCCATTTCTTTCCGACTTTGAGGAAGCGCCGGATGTGGACGAGATCCTCATCCGCGATGTTCCCTATCCCGGCAAGACAGGCAAAAAGGAGTTCCTCTTCCTCTTCGATTACGGCGACGAGTGGGAGTTCGGCGTTAAACTCCTCGACGCCAAAGGAAAATTATCCCCAAACACCGATTATCCCCGCCTCACCGCCGCGCGGGGCGAGTCCCCGCTCCAATATCCGCCCTGGGATGAAGACGAAGAATGGGACGACGAGGACGAGGAAGGAGGGGACGCGGACGATGCCACGCCGCGGACGGGCACGATCCTCCATCTCGACCCCAAAACCGGCACGGTCACGCGGGAAACGATCGAGATTCCGCCGAAGAAGGATACGTAGCCATTCCACCGAAATGCGGCGCGCTCATCACCGTCAGGCGGGCGGCATCACTTCCCGCGGGATGGATCGGGTAGGTCGCGCGCGTTGTTGGCGGAGATAGAAAAACCCGGCGAGTGTTCCCAGGCTACACGCCACCGCGAACGCGCCCACGGCGGGCCGCACCCCGAAATGCCTGGCCAGCGTGCCCAGAAGCAGGCTGCCAATCGGCGCGGAGCCGAGATCGAGAAAGGCGTACAGGCTCATCACCCGGCCCCGCAATTCCGGGGGGACGATCAACTGCACGCGGCTGGTCGAGGTCGTGAAATAGGTGATGCTGCACGCGCCGAGCAGAGCCAGCGCCGGGATCATCGTCAGCCAGCGTGTTGAGAGCGCCAGGCACAGTAGTATCATGCTGAATCCCGCCGCGCCGGCGAGCAGCATCCGCCGCGAAGCGACGCCGCTATAGGCGATCCGCAGCGCGCCGATCAGCGAGCCGACTGCCATCGCGGATGAGAGCGCCCCAAACCCGATTGGCCCCGCGTGGAGAACGTAGCGGGCGAGGAGCGGCAGAATGATGTTGAAGTTGTAGCCGAAGATGCCGAACGTCACCGTGAGGAGCAGAATCGGGGCGATCTCCGGCGTCCGCAGCGCGTAGCGCAACCCCTCGCCGATCTGCACGAATACCTTGCCGCGTTGCGGAGCGGGCGCTTCATAGAAGCGTTCCGGGCGCATCCGCAGTAGCGCGACGATCACGGCGATGAAACTGGCTGCATTGAGGGCGAAGCAGGCGGTCACGCCGACAGCCGCGATCGTCAGCCCCGCGAGAGCCGGGCCAGCCAGGCGCGCGGTATTCATGACAATCGAGTTGAGCGCAATCGCGTTCGGCACATCGTCCGGCCCGACCATCTCCTTGACAAACGATTGGCGCGTCGGGTTGTCGAGTGCCGTCGCCGTGCCAAGCACGGCAGCGAGGAGGTAAAGCGCGACGAGATTGATCCATCCCCCGGCGGTGAGCACGGCGAGTGCGGAAGCCTGGACGAGCCTCATTGTCTGCGTGATGACGAGCAGCCGTCGCTTTGGCACGCGGTCGGCAATCACGCCGCCGAACAGCCCGAAGACCAATACGGGGAGCGTTTGGCAGGCGGTGACGACGCCGAGGGCGAGCGGCGAATCGGTGAGGCGAAGAACGAGCCACGCCTGCCCGATCGTCTGCATCCATGTGCCAAGCATGGAGATGACCTGCCCGATCCAGTAGAGGCGGTAGTTCGGGTTGCGCAGGGAGCGGAACGTGCGGTTGAGGGGTCGTCGTGCCGTGCGCCCCGCCGGTGGGTTGGAAGGCGTTCGCAACAGTCGCACCGAATTATCCCTCCCGCACAATCGAGCCGGTTCCGTCCTTGCCATGATAGCAGACAGGGTTTCATATGGTGGAGCAAGATTCAACCCGCTCTTCTTTGTCAGCCGGCCGAAGCCTGCTCCACCCAAGACCATCAAACCCCCCTTGATGGGC
>JBPCPB010000506.1:0-3235 GCA_050999735.1 Thermomicrobiales bacterium
CCCCTTGGTGGGGGGGTGGTTGGCGGTGGGTTCGTTTTTGTGTTGGGTGGGGAGGCGCCGCGTCCGCCCCCCCCCGCTACCGTACGGTACTATCCAGCCCGGCAATGACCACCGCATCACCATCCGCACGCGGGACGACCGATCCGATGATGGTTGCCTCCGGGAGGAGCGCTTGCACGTCATCGAGTTGATCCGGTGCAAGAATTAGGACCATACCGATGCCCATGTTGAAGACGCGATACATCTCCGCGTCCGTCACATGCGCGGCGTCCTGGATTGCCGTGAAGAGTGGCGACACCTCCCACTGGCCCGCATCGAAGCGTGCGGCGAGGTGCGCGGGCAGGACGCGGGGCACATTGTCAACGAGGCCGCCGCCCGTGATGTGCGCGAGAGCATGGACGCGCCCCGCATCAATGGCGGGGAGGAGATCGGCGGCATACGAGCGGTGCTCCGCAAGCAGCAAGGCGCTCAGGGGTTCAGCGCAACCAGGCGGGATCGTCGCCAATCGCGCGCGCACCGCATCGGCCGAGCCATCGAGGTCGAAGGCGCGGCGAGCGAGTGAGTAGCCGTTGGTATGCAATCCCGCCGATGGCAGAGCGAGGAGCAGATCACCCGCCCGCACCGCGCGACCGTCGAGGATCTTCTCGCGCGCGACCGTGCCGATGATGCAGCCCGCGAGGTCGTAATCTCCTGCCGCATAGATGCCGGGCAGTTCGGCAGTCTCCCCGCCGAGCAGCGCCATCTCGTGCGCACGGCAGGCGTCCGCCACCCCACCAACGACCGCCGCGATCATTGCTGGATCACTCACTCCGACCGCGAGGTAATCGAGGAAGAAGATCGGGCGCGCGCCGCAGCAGAGGATGTCGTTGACACAGTGATGGACGATGTCCCGCCCGATGCCCGCATGCGCCTCCGGTGAGCCGAGTGCGATAGCGAGTTTGAGTTTCGTCCCGACACTGTCAATCGAGGCGACAAGCGCGGTCTCCCCGGCGCCCGGCAGCGCATAGATGCCACCGAAGTGGCCGATGTCGGCAAGCACGTTCGGGCCGTGCGTCGCCCGGATACGCGCGCTGAGCGAGGCCAGGGCATGCGTCTTGGCATCAATATCAACGCCCGCGCTCGCGTAGGCGCTTCGGCGCGGCTCGCTGTTATCCATTCTGTGTCTGAGACGATTCATACGATGAGGGCTGCGGATTGTCTCGCGGCGGCTCCGATTGCGCGCCGTCCTCGCCGGTACCCGGCCAGAGCACGTAGGCGCTCACGGCGCGGAGCAGTTCGCCGCGCGCCCGGCGCGTCAGGAGGCGCAGCCGCCCGAGGTTCGCGTCCGGCCGGGCGAGAACGAGCAGCGCGACATCGGGATCGAGCGGCGTCAGCAGCACGAGGCCATCCTCATATTCGAGCGTCGTCTGCGTGATGCCACCGCGCTCCAATTCGCGCCCCAACGCCTCCGCGACGAGCAGCCCGCTCGCGGAGACCGCGCCGACTGCCTCGCCATCAATCCCCTCGGCGGCGCTACAGGCGAGCAGCAACCCGTCATTGCCGACCACCGCCGCGAGGTCAATCCCGCCAATATCGCGCAGTTGTTGGATCAGTTCGTTGAGCCGCATGCCCGACGTATCATTGCTTGCCATTCCCCCACGCCCTTTCCGGTGGTCGAATACCACTACGCGCGCGAGTATAGCCGATACGACGAGCAGCAGAAACTGCCAGGATGCGAAGAAAGACGCAGCACAGAGGACACGAAGGACACAGAGTTCACAGAGAGGCCATTTTGTTTTATTTTCTCTGCGTTCTCTGTGTCCTCTGTGCTCTCTGTGCTATACCCTCTTCCTGGCGGTTCGATATCGTTTGTCTACGCTGGTTCAGCGATGCGATAGGGTGCGAGTTTGGCCGCATCGCGCTGAGGGAGCAGCCCCTGCATCGTGATGCCCTGCTCGCCATATTCAACGGAGGCGACGCGGCCGCTGCGGTGGAATCGCTCGACGAGTGCCGAGTGGTCGTAAGGAATGCAGACGCGCATTTCCGCCATCGTATCGGTGAGGGCCGATTCGACGCACGCGAGCAGTTCATCCATCCCTTGCCCCGTGATCGCGGAGACCGGAACATACGTTTCCGGCAGTTCAAGCGCGTCGCGCATCTCCGCCGGGACATCGCCGCCGAGCACATCAACTTTGTTCAGCGCCACGACCGTCGGCTTGTCGCCCACTTTCAGTTCACCGAGCACCTTCCGCACCGTCGCCGCCTGCTCTTCCGCGTTTGGGTGCGTGAGGTCAACGACGTGGACGAGCACGTCCGCCTCACTGATCTCCTCTAACGTCGCGCGGAAGGCAGCGACGAGTTGCGTCGGCAATTGGTTGATGAAGCCGACCGTATCGGTCATCAATGCGTCCCGCCCGCTCGGCAAGGTGATCTTGCGCGTCGTCGGATCGAGCGTCGCGAAGAGTTTGTTTTCCGCCAGCACGTCCGCATCGGTGAGGCGGTTGAGGAGCGTGGACTTGCCCGCGTTCGTGTAGCCGACGAGTGCGACAACCGGCACGCCGGACTTGCGCCGCTTCTGCCGGTATTGCTCGCGATGCCCATGCACTTCCGCCAGTTCCCCTTTGAGCAGCAGCACACGCTCCTGGGCGCGGCGGCGGTCTACTTCCAACTGCGTCTCACCCGGCCCGCGCAGGCCAACGCCGCCCATCGTCTGACGCGAAAGGTGCGTCCACATCCGCGTGAAACGGTTCATGCGGTATTCGAGTTGCGCGAGTTCGACCTGCAAACGCCCCTCGTGTGTCTGGGCACGGCGGGCGAAGATGTCGAGGATCAGCGCGGTGCGGTCAATTACCTTCACATCCAGCGTATCCTCAAGGTTTCGCAACTGGCTCGGCGACAGTTCCTCGTCAACGACGAGTACGTCGTACTGAAGTTCCTCCCGCGCCGCCTTGACTTCCTGCACTTTGCCCTTGCCGAGGTAGGAGGTTGGGTTCGGTCGCGACAGGTTCTGCGCGACCGCGCCGACGACTTCAAGGTCGGCGGACTCTGCGAGCCGCGCCAGTTCTTCGAGTGAGTCGTCGGTTGTCCAGCCATTCTCATTCCACCGCACGGCGGCAAGCATGGCGCGTTCGGTCGGCGGTGTTGTCGGATGCAATGTCGTGGGAATCGGAATACCCTCCTGATACTCTTTCGCGATAAAGCATGATGACCTGCGTAGGGGCGATTCGTGAATCGCCCGCCCCGGATCATCCGGGAC
>JBPCPB010000509.1:0-6037 GCA_050999735.1 Thermomicrobiales bacterium
CGCCGAACCCCTGAATCGCGCGCCCGGTGACGAGCGCCGCGAGGCCGCCCGCCCGCGCACTGAGGATCGAGCCGACGAGGAAGATCGCGAGCGCGCCCGCGAAGACCGGCCGCCGCCCGAGGATGTCCGAGACCCGGCCGAGGACGGGAATCGTCACCATGTAGGCGAGGAGATACCCGGAGACGACCCAGACATAGCGATTGATGTCGGCGGTATTGATTTGCAGATCGCTGATCATTTTCGGCAGCAGCGTGGTGATCACTGTCAGATCGAGCGAACCGACGAAAACCGCGAGGAGAGCAGCCGCGAGTACCCAGCGCGCGCGTCCTTCGGGAAACGGCTGCGCCTCCGTTCGCTCATCGTCCTCAACGCGCGCAATGTTACCGCCCTCTGACACGAAGCCCGTCCTAACCGCCGATCGTCGGCGCATCAATCGTGATGTTGCTATTTTGTTTGGAGAGATCAAGCGTCCAACGCGCGGCCGTCGTCCCCGCCGTGACGGCATCCGGCTGCTCAGTGAGGATCAGCCGCACGACGTCGTTATTCTTCGGTTCGATGTAGAGGTCCACATCAACGGTATCCCCGCGTAAAGACGAACTGACGAGATCGTTGACGGTTCCCACCGGGACCGGCGCGCGCACATGTTGTGTATCCGCGCCGTTAATCCTGGCGCTATCGGCCGGCTGCCAGCCACGCACATTGGCAAGAATCGCCGAGACGCCGCGGTTCTGATCGAAGACGATGCGCGGATCGTACGCGAAACCGCTCGGCGCCGCCTCCCACTTGCCGGTGAGGATGTTTGTGAGGAAGGCATTGTCGCCGATCTGGATGAACTTGAGTTGCGCGTTGATCGGCCCGACTTGGGCCTTGGCGGTGAGCGAGACTTTATCGGGGCGCACCAGATCGCCCTCGGCGGACTTCAGTTTCTGCGTGCGGAGTTTGTCGAGATAGACATCGCCCTCGATACCGACGGTGAAATGCAGGGTATTGACCTGATCGAAGCGCGTCTTCGCCTTGTCCACGATTGCTTGCGATTGTGGGTCCGATGGCGGGCCGACGCTTTGCCCGGCGTTCGGCGTCGCGCTCCCGACGAATGCGCTACTCGTCGCACTGAGCGCGGTGCCGGTCGCCACAAGCGCCGTTGCGGCGGCCGCCAGTGGCGTGGGCGTCGCCGGAATCGCCGTCGGCGGGATGACCGTTGGCGGGATCGCCGTCGCGGTTGCGGGCGGGATGGTGGGCGGCGGGGCAGTCGCGGCAACCGTCGCAAGCGCGGGCGCGGGCGCATTCGCGGTCGGTGTCGCCTTTTTGCCACCGCATGCGGTGAGCACGAGCACCACCGCGAGCGCCATGATCATCCCGACCGTTGGCACCATGTCCATGCGAGGTTTCACGTCGCGCCTCCTTCGATCCATCATCGCGCCGTTCGTCATGATGCACGAACCACGCGAGCCGTCTTCGTCATCCGTGGGCCGCAGTGTATCACGCCACTCGTCGTCGGCTTTGTCTATAGCAAACACCACGCTGTCATAAAGGATGCACGAAATGTCGCCATCGGGTACATCCCGAGGCAATCCACGCACGCACTTGCGAATCGTCGGGGGGGTGCGTATACTGCAAACGTGCCATGCGACGTGCGGGTGTAACTCAGTTGGTAGAGTGTCTGCTTCCCAAGCAGAATGTCGTCGGTTCGAGTCCGATCACCCGCTCCACGAAATTCCTTAGTATACAAGGCAAAACCGGTAGATTGGCGAGCCGCCAGGCGTCTTTCGCGTTTCTCCATGCTGCCCATTTCCTGCCGCTGCCCACCCCGCAGTCTCTTGTGCCCCACATGGCCAAACGCCAAACCATCCGCTTGACGGCTTGACACCGTAGATATACTCTGAGGCATATCATCCAATGTCAGACGCACGTTCCATAATTCCCGCACCGATGAACCCTTCGGCTGAATGGGCAGGTTGTGACTAGCAGATTCGTGCGTCGTTTCTCGCGTATCGTCGTAGGTGCGTCAGCGTTCCGAAGGAGTAGTAGATGGCGACAACACCGGCGGGCCCTTCACCGTATCGCTTGACTCGGCGCGCATTCCTGACCACCGCTGGCGCCAGCGCGGCGGCGGCAATTCTCGCTGCCTGTGGTGGTGGCAGTACGGCCACTGACACGCCGAAGCCCGCTGCGGGCACGACCGCACCGAGTGCCGCCGCGCCGACTACCGCTGCTGCGGCTACCGCCGCGACTGGTTCGTCCCCTGCGGCCACTGCGGCTGCGTCATCGTCGGCCGCTCCGACTGCCGCGGCGGCGGTGAATGCGAAGCCCGGTGGCACGCTGGTCATCCGATGGTGGACCGGCGATCCGCCGGATCTCGATCCCTACTTGAATGTCACCTTCCGCGCGCAGGAATTCGCGGGATTCTTTTACAGCCGCCTCCTGAAATATGACAGCGGGCCGGGCGTCGGCCCCAACTCCTTCATCCCCGTGCCCGATCTCGCGGAAAAGTACGACATCTCCAAGGACGGCCTGACGTATACCTTCACGATCCGCGCCAACGCCAAATGGCAGAATAAGCCGCCGATGAATGGCCGCGCCGTGACCGCCGACGATGTCGTCTGGTCGTACAATCGGTTCAGGCAGGTTTCACCGAACAAAAACTACTTCGATGTCGTCAAGGAGGTGAAGGCAACGGACCCACACACGGTCGTCTTCACACTCAATAACGTCTTCGCCCCCTTCGCGAACTCGGTTGCCGCGCCGGTCTTCTATATCATGCCGAAGGAAGTGATCGAGGCGGACGGCGACGGACGCAAGCGCGTGATCGGCAGCGGCCCGTGGATGTTCGACAAGTTCGACAAAGGCGTGCAGGTCGTCGCCAAGAAGAACTCTGACTACTACTTCACCGGCACGCCGTATGTGGATGAGGTAGACTTGCTGATCGTTCCTGAGGACGCGACCGCTGTTGCCAATCTGCGCGCGAAGCAGATCGACATCAATGCCGTCTCACAGACCGATCGCAAAGCCCTCGCCTCCTCCAACCCCGAAATGCAATTCGTTGATTACCCGCAGAACCTGCTGTTCTTCATGTACTGGCGGGTGGACGCACCGCCCTTCAACGATGTTCGCGTGCGGCAGGCCGTCTCGCTGGCGCTCGACCGGGACGAACTGGTCACCGTTCTCTTCGAAGGCAAGGGGTATATGAATAACGCGGTGCCGGCGGGTCTGGAATCGTGGTGGCTCGATCCGCGCAGCGCGGACATGGGGCCGAGCGCGAAGTATTTCAAGCGCGATGTGGATACCGCGAAGAAGTTGCTGGCCGATGCCGGTTTCCCGACCGGGACGAAGATCCCGTTCATTTCCAGCCTGAATGCTTACGGGAACACCTTCAACTCCAGCATTGATACCGTCATCAAGCAATTGAAAGATGTCGGTATCCAACTCGACTTCCGGCCGCAGGATTACGCCGCCTATATCGGCAGCACCTTCCTCGGCAAGTTCGATCCGGGTACGATGGTCTGGGGCCTCGAGACGCCCTTCCAGGAGCCGCACGAATACCTGTTCAACATGTATCACCCGAAGGGCGTCCGCAACCATGCCGGTATCAATGATCCGAAACTGACCGACATGGTCGAGAAACAGTCGGTGGCGCTCGACAAGGCGGACCGCAAGAAGATCATCTTTGACATCCAGCGGTACACGGGCGAGCAGCAATACTATGTGATCGGCCCGGTTGGTAATACGTCGGTCGTCGCACAACCATGGGTGAAGAACCTCAACATCGAGAGCGATTACGCCCGCGGCGGAGAGTTCGTCCCGAAAATCTTCCTCGATGGCAAGAAGTAATCGGCGGGCCGCGAAAAGCGCGGTGGGCGTCTGCCCACCGCCTCTGATGGGGAACAAGGACTGCTCGTGCAACGCTACATTCTGCGCCGACTGCTGCTCACCATACCTGCCCTGCTGGGCGTCACAATCATCGTCTCGGGCATGGTCCGGCTGCTGCCGGGCGACGCCGTGACGCTGATGCTCCAGGACTACGGCCAATACGCCAAAGACGCGGACGATCTGCGGGCGCAACTCGGCATCAGCCGCCCATTCCCTGTCCAGTACATCACCTGGCTCGGTGGTATCCTGCACGGTGACCTCGGCCAGTCCCTGCGCGATCGCACACCGGTTGCGCAGGAACTCGCTGTCCGGCTACCGGTGACATTCGAACTTGGTCTCCTGGGATTGGTGATATCCTTACTCATCGCCATCCCGCTGGGCGTCTATTCGGCCGTCCGGCAGGATACGCTCTCGGATTACATCGCCCGGAGCGCCGCCATCGCGATGCTGGCAATTCCCGGCTTCTGGCTGGCGACGCTGGCGATTACGCTGCCAGCGCTCTGGTTCCACTGGTCGCCGCCGCTCCGCTACACACGGCTGCAAGACAATCCGTCCACGAATCTCAAACAGATGCTGCTGCCCGCGATCATTCTCGGCATCGGTCTCTCCGGTTCAATCATGCGGTTGACACGCGCCCAGATGCTCGAAGTGCTGCGCCAGGATTACATTCGCACCTCCCGCGCGAAGGGGTTGAGCGACCGCGCGGTAGTCTATCGTCACGCGTTGCGGAACGCGATCATCCCGGTTGTTACGCTGCTGGGGTTAAACATGGCCGTGCTGATCAGCGGAACCGTCGTGCTGGAAAGCATCTTTGTCCTCCCCGGCATGGGGCGCTACTTGCTCGAAGCGCTCAATAATCGCGACTATCCAGTGGTCCAAGCCGTGGTCTTGCTGTTTGCTACGGTGATTATCGTCGTCAATCTGCTCGTGGACCTGCTCTACGCGTGGTTGGATCCCCGGATTCGCTACTCCTAGATGCGGACGTTTGACGGCATAGGGCGGCGGCCAGCGATACGATGAAGAGGAGCAACCGCCTCATGCGGACCGAGCAACCGAAAATCGTCACCGTCGCGGATGCGTTATCCACACGAGCGAGTGAGCGCACCCAATTACCCGTCGTTCGCACCCGCCCGCTCGCGGTTCTCTGGCGGTTCGCACGCAACAAGCCTCTCGGCGCGGTGGGGGGCATCATCGTCCTCATCCTCATCCTTACGGCGCTCTTCGCTCCCCAGATCGCGCCGTATGCCTACGACGCGGGCAAAGGCGTTGACCGCCTGCAGGGGCCGTCGCTACGTCACCTGCTCGGGACGGACAATCTGGGGCGCGACATGTTCAGCCGCATCGTGTATGGCGCGCGCGTCTCGATCGAGGTGGGCTTCGGAGCTGTACTTGTGGGTACGGGGCTTGCCACCGTCCTCGGCGTGCTTTCCGGCTACTATGGCGGCCTGTTCGATCTCCTCTTTCAGCGCCTGATTGATGCATGGATTGCCTTTCCGGCCATCGTGTTGCTCGCCTGCCTCGTGACAATCATGACCACGCGCGCGACGGGTTCGACCACCTCCATTATCATCGTCGCGATCGCGCTCGGGCTGATCGTGGCGGGCGGCTCGACGCGCGTCGTGCGGAGCGTCGTCATCAGCATCCGTGACATGCCGTACATGGAATCGGCGCGCTGTGTGGGGTGTAACGATCTACGGATTATCCTCCGCTACGTGATGCCGAATATTCTCGCGCCAATTATCATCCTCGCCACCGTGCAGTTGGGTGGCGCTATTCTGGCGGAATCCACCCTGAGTTTCCTCGGCTTTGGCGTCAAGCCGCCGATGCCGGCCTGGGGAAGCATGCTGGCTGGCTCCGGGCGGCAGTTCTTTCTGATCGCGCCGGCGCTGGCGATTTGGCCGGGGGTGGCGATCAGCCTGGCCGTCTTCGGCTTCAACATGCTCGGCGACGCACTGCGTGATGTGCTCGATCCCCGGCTGCGCGGCTCGCGATAGCAGCGGGGCGGCACATTCTCCATGATCCTGAGGTCATTGCTGCCCGCTGCCCGTCCTGTGCTATACTGCCGCGCACAGGGTGCGTCGTACGTACAGTTTGCATAACGTAGGGACACACGAGGGTACCGGTGAAGCAATCTCTCCCGATTCGACGGCTGCGGCGTCTTTCCGCCGCA
>JBPCPB010000030.1:0-9733 GCA_050999735.1 Thermomicrobiales bacterium
GCAATTGGACGACCCACCCGCCACGACACAGGAGTACCTCGGTGTGGTGCGTGAGGCGACGTCGCGCGACACCGCGCGCGCCCTCGGCTTCCGCGACCTCTATCTGCTCGACCATCATGACGGCCAACTCACGGACGTACCGTATGCCACGTTGCTCGGCGAAGTGATGAACGTGATGCGCCGCGTGCGCCCAACGACCGTCATCACGTTTGGCCCGCACGGCATCTATGGGCACCCCGACCATATCCGCATTTCGGACGTGACGGTAGATGCGTTTGCGCGATTGCGCGACACCATTCCGGAATTGCAACGGCTCTATTTCCACGCCGTGCCGCGCCAGATCGCCGCAGCGATGGATCGCGAAATCCCCGGTGTGGAAGGGACCCCGAACACGGAAATTCCCGTCTCCCCGGTGGCGCTTGCGGCGCAAATCGCGGCCCTCGCCTTCCACGCCGAGACGCAACTGGACGCGCGCGGCATGCGTCAGCGGCTGATCGAACAGCAGCCAACCGTCGCCTATCTCTATCGCGCGGAGCCGCCGCTACCCGAGGGGGAGATTGACCGGAGCCTGCTGCCGTGACCCTGCGGACCAATTACCACACGCATAGCCGCTACTGCGATGGCGAGGGCGAGATTGCTGAGTACATCGAGGCCGCGCTGGCAGCGGGCCTCGACTCATATGGTGTGTCCTGCCACGCGCCGGTGCCGGTGCGGATGCGCGACCCGTGGATGATGCGCCTCGATGACCTCCCCGCCTACTGCGCGGAGGTGCGCCGTCTGCAACGCGAATACCGCGACCGCTTGCCGATTTTTCTCGCCCTCGAACTCGATTACATACCGGGTATGGATGCGTTTTATCGCGCGCAGATCTTCCCGCACAATTTCGATTACTTCGTCGGCTCCGTCCATTTCGTTGGGACGGATGAACAAGGGATGCCGTGGGAGATTGACGACAGCGCCGCGCGATTCGCCGCCGGTTTAGCAGGCGGCTGGGGTAGTGATGTGCGGCGCGCATTCGAGGAGTATTTCGCGTTGCAGCGCCGGATGGTCGGCACGCCTGGCGTCGCGATTGTCGGCCATATGGACAAGATGAAGATGTGGAACAGTGGCGACCGCTACTTCCGCGAGACGGATGCATGGTACGTCGCAGCGGTCGAGGAGACCTTACGCGCCTTCAAAGCGGGCGGGCTGATCGTTGAGTTGAACACTTCCGGCCTCCGCAAAGCGATCGCCTCCCCGTTTCCCAGCCCGTGGGTACTCGCCCGCTGCCGCGATCTGGACATCCCGATCACCGTCACGGCGGACACCCACCAGCCCGCCGATGTCGCCGCCGGTTTCCCGGAAGCCGCCGCCATCCTCCGCGATGTCGGCATCACGCATGTCATGGCGCGCGACGGCGACCGCTGGATACCCCGCCCGGTGAGCTAGAATCTTTTGAACCGCCAAAACGCCAAGAACGCCAAGAAGAGAAAGGGAGAACTACCTTTTCTGACCGCTCCCCACTTTTCTTTTTCCTCTTGGCGTTCTTGGCGTCTTGGCGGTTCGATTATTCGTCACAGGCGTGGGTCAACCGGCTCGCTCTCCATCGCCAGGACGCCGAAGACGCATTCATGGACGCGGCGGAGCGGCTCGCGCCGGACGAACCGCTCCAATGCCTCGATACCGAGCGCGAACTCCCGCAAGGCGAGGGACCGCTTCGCGGAGAGGCCGCGATCGCGGAGCCGTTCGAGGTTTTCAGCGGCGGTGTACTCCGGGCCGTAGATGATGCGCAGATATTCGCGCCCGCGGCATTTGACGGCAGGCTGCACCAGACCACGCCGCCCGTTCGCGATGAAATCCACCGGCTTGACGGCCATCCCCTCGCCGCCGCGCTCCGTCAGCGCGATCCACCATGCGATGCCCGTTGCCTCGCTCTCTGGATTGGTGACGTTCACTACGATGTGCGCGGTCGCGAGCAGGAGGGCATCATCTGCCTGACAGATGGCGCGTAACGTCTCCAGGTGCCAGCGATGATCCTCGTCGGTATGGACCGCGCTCTCGGTGGCGAGGAGATGAAACGGCGCGATTTTGAGGTCGGCGATGGACGCCACCGGCCAGCAATATCGCCGGTACGCCTCCACATACTGTGTGGTCATTCCTTGCCGCGCTTCCGCCCGCGCCAGCAGATCGCCTACCGCGACGCCGTTTGCGTGCGCCTGTGCGAGCGCGGTGATTGTTTCTCCGAGTGCGGCGCGTGCGGCGGCGCCGGTGGCGGCATACTGCTGCCGGATCAACCCTTGCGCCTTCGCGGACCACGGCATCACCTCGCAATCCATGCAGACCCAGTCGGTGGTGAACTGCTCCCAGAAGCTGGTCGCATCGAGTGCGCCCTTGATGCGGCGCAGGAGCGCGTCTTCGAGGGGAGCATCATCGAAGAAACGCCGCCCTGTCCGCGTGTAGCAGATGCCGATGCCCGGTTCGAGAATGCCGAATCGCGTGCGCACGACATTCTCATCCCGGCAAACAACGAAAATCGCGCGGGAGCCCATGTGCTTTTCTTCGCAGACCACTGCGGGAATCCCCTGATGCCGGTAGTATGCGAACGCCTCGGCGGGGTATTCAAGGAACGCGGGGTCATGCGATGTTTCGCACGGCGACATCGTCGGCGGCAAGTAGATTAGCCATTTCGGGTCAACGGCGAACCGGCTCATCGCTTCGAGCGCGGCGGTCGCGTTCTCCTCGCGGATCGTCACCGCGCGCTGAAGGCGGGTCGTGATCTGTCGCTTGCCCGATACGTCCGCCATGTCCAGCAGGTCGTCGTGCTCCTGTTGCGCCGTCCGCATGAGCGCGGCCGCTTGCGCGGCTTCCGGGATGAACGGGCGCGCCGGTTCCGCATAGGTTTGCCGGGCCGGGACAGAGACAATCGCCATCTCCGGGTAGCGCAGCGCCGTCAGTTTGCCACCGAAGACGCAGCCAGTATCAATGTTGATCGTCTGATTGAGCCATTCGGGTTCCGGCACGGGGGTATGGCCGTAGACGACGGCCGCCTTGCCGCGATACTCCGCCGCCCAATCGTAGCGGACGGGCAGACCGAATTCGCCCGTTTCGCCCGTCGTCTCGCCGTAGAGCGCGAATTCGCGCACCCGCCCGGAACCACGCCCCTGCATCTCCTGCTTCATCCCCGCGTGCGCGACGACGAGTTTGCCATCATCGAAGAGATAATGGCTGACCAGACCATCGAGAAAGGCCGCGACTTCCTCTCGGAAGGTGGGTGCTTCGTCCGCCAGTTGCGCCAGGGATTCAGCGAGGCCATGCGTTATTTGCACATCGCGCCCGCGCAGTTTCCGCATCAGTTTCACGTCGTGATTGCCGGGCACGCAGAGTGCGTCGCCGCGCGTCACCATTCCCATCACGAGGCGAAGGACGCCGGGGATGTTTGGCCCGCGATCCACAAGGTCGCCGAGAAAGATCGCCTTGCGCCCTTCGGGCGGCGTGACGACGATGCTGTCAGCGTTGCCGGTCACAACATAACCGAGCATTTCGAGCAGCGTGCGGAGTTCATCGAAGCAGCCATGCACATCGCCGATGATGTCGAACGGGCCGTGTTCATCTTTTCGATTGTTCCAGAGTCGCTGGCGCTCGATAGTCGTCGTCGCGACCTCCTCTTCTGAGGAAAGGACAAAGACGTGGCGGAACCCCTCATGCTGCAATCCGCGCAATGACTGACGCAGATGCCGGACATGATTACGGACGACATGCGGCCCGAAGGCGCGGTCGGGCCGATGTTCGTTCCGCTCCAGGCAAACCTTTTCGGGCAGATTGAGGACGATGGCGACGGGCAGGACATGATACTGCCGCGCGAGGGCGACGAGCGGCTTCCGCCCTTCCGGCTGAACATTTGTCGCGTCCACGACGGTCAATTTCCCGGCGGCGAGGCGCTTCGCGGCAATGTAGTGGAGCACATCGAATGCGTCGTTCGTCGCCGTCTGGCTGTTCTCGTCGTCGGAGACGAGCGCGCGGCAGGCATCCGACGAGAGCACTTCGGTCGGCAGGAAGTGCGCCCGCGCAAATGTGGATTTGCCCGATCCCGACGCGCCGATCAGCACGACGAGCGAGAGTTCAGGGATGGTGAGGTTCATCAGTGATCTTTCCCATGCAGCATACGACGTTCGTCTTCTGTCGGCAGTCCGCAAATTGATCCGTCCTGCTCCAACGCACGCGGGCCGACATAAAGGCGATAATCCGTTGGATACTCGCGTGACAGGAAAGCAAGGATATGCTGGGCAAGCCAATGCTCAATCATATCTGCGCCGGGATTCCAGCCACTTTGGTGGTAGCCATCACAAAAGACAAACGCATCGTTCATTGTCCAATATGCGTGTACGATTTCTTCAACGGTCTTCTAATCATCCCAATCATCGCGCGTGTAGAACGAGAATGCTTCGGGAATTGAAATCCGTAAAGCCGCGGATTCGCCCGAGCCACCACCCAGCAGGATGTCGCCCGCTTTGGCACGAAACGACGAAGCATCCGGCGCATCTTCATCAATGCGATAGATCGGAATGTCGCGATGTGCCCGCCCCCGGACAATCTCGAAGCGCGATGGACACCGGACGATTCCGATACAGCGATGGCAATATCCATCTATTTCAGACATTGCATTGCAGGAAGGCTTCGCCGCCCCGGCAGGGCACAACGGCGAGTGTCGCTTCCAACGGGATCGCCGTTTGCGCCAGTGCCGGCCGTTCCTTGCTCTGGCCCGCCATTGCGTTGCGAAAAACCTGTCCGATGGCAACGCTGAGGAGCGATGATGCAACGTATGGACGGTCGCTGACGTACTGCGTGAGCGTCGCACCGCGCCCGCGTACCAATCCGACCGAGTCCACATCGAGGAGGAGCGCCGCCGTACAGCGCGCGTCGCGCGCCTCGGGATAGAAGACTTGTGCCTGCCCGAACGAGAGCGGAAACGTCTGCACGCGCGCTGGGTTTTTGTGCAGCAGGTAGCCGAGATCGGTGGCCGGGTGATGCGTTGTCGTCACGGTGAGTAACATGCTCTTTTCCTTTAGCGGTGCGGCATCGGGAAGGCTGAGTCAGGCGCTATGTTCGCCGCATGTGCCGCCGACAGGTATATCATATCCGCTCGGTCGGTTTTCTCGGTTGCCACGGCATCGAAAATGCATCCATCAAACAGCGGGGGACATAACCCGGCTACTATTTCGTCCTTCAGCGATGCGAGGCTATGGATACGGTGCAGGTTTCGGATCAACAACGGATCGGCGAGCGATACGAACTGCGCGAGTGCATCGGGATCGGCGGGATGGCGCGCGTGTATCTCGCGCACGATCGCGTGCTGAACCGCGAGGTCGCCGTGAAAATCCTCAATCCGGCGCTCGCCGCCGATCCGCTCTTTGTCGAACGGTTCCGTCGCGAAGCGCAGGCGGCGGCCGCGCTCAATCACCCGAATATCGTGACGATCTACGATACTGGTACCACCGACGATACTTACTTCATCGTGATGGAGTACGTGCCAGGCCCGAACCTCAAAGAGATCATCCGCGCGCACGGGCCGTTGCCGGAAGGCGAAGCGCTGACAATTGGCGCGCAGGTTGCCGCCGCGTTGGGAGTGGCGCACGCGCATCATCTGATCCACCGCGACATCAAGCCGCACAACATCCTTCGCGGCCCCGAGGGCAGCGCGAAGGTGACGGATTTCGGCATTGCGCGCGCCGCCGGCGCCTCCCAATTGACGGCCACGCAGACCGTGATGGGGACCGCGCACTACCTCTCCCCGGAGCAGGCCCTCCATCAACCCCTCGATGGGCGCTCCGATCTCTATAGCCTCGGTGTCGTCCTGTACGAGGCGTTGACGGGGCGCGTGCCATTCGATGGGGATTCGCTCGTCGCGGTCGCGATGTCGCAGGTCCATGATTCGCCACCGCCGATGCGCCAGATCAAACCGGACATTTCCCCCCGCACCGAGGCGGTCGTCATGCGTGCGCTGGCGAAAGACCCCGCCGCCCGCTACCAATCTGCCGCCGAAATGGGTGCGGCACTGCTGGCGGCGAGTGGCGTGCCGCATCCGCCCGTCCATGAGCCGACACAGGCACGCCCTTCCGTCGTCGAGACGGCCGCATTCCCGCCCGCACCCCCGCCGGTCATCCCGCAGGCAATGCCGAACGATGGCCGACGACGGAGCTTCCCGCCTGCGGTGACGGAAGAGCGCCGGTCGCGCCGCTGGCTGGTTCTTCCTGCCATCGCCGCGCTGTGCGCGCTCGTTGCGTTGGCGGGTCTGCTCGCGCTCCACGCTGCTGGGCGCGGAACTGCGGCGACCGCCGCACCGACAAGCGTCGCGCGCGTGCCCACCACGATCCCGGCTTCGGCTGTTATTGTGTCAACAATTGCGCCCACCTCGGCGCCGTTGCCGACGGCGACACAAGCGCCGCAAGTTGTCCCGACCATTGCCCCGACCGCCGTTGCCGCCGTGCCAACTGCCGCAGCGACCATCGCGCCGACTGTTCCTATTCTCAGCCCGACACCCCTCGCGCCGCCGCCGGCGACCGCGTTGCCTGCCCCAACCGAAACGGCGATCCCGCCAACCGCGCTGCCGCAACCAACGGAGCCACCCGTACCGCCGACCGCAAATGCACCGATTGTCGCCGTCAGTGGCGCGAGTAGCCCGGCGCAAGCGGTTCAACTCTTTTATCAGTATGTCGGACAGCATCAATTCGACCAGGCGGCGCAACTCTGGACGGCGCAAATGCGCGCTCAGTATCCGCCATCGGATAACATCAACGATCATTTTGACCAAGATCAGCGCGTTGATGTGGCTGTTGGAAACGTCACGATGACGGGTAATGGTCAGGCGACGGTCGCCGTTACTGTCACTGAATCGAGGGTCGGCGGCCCATTGCGATCTGTTGGCTCATGGCAGGTCGTGCGCGGGCCGTCGGGCTGGCTGCTCGCGCAACCGAATTTGCGATCAGCGTAACGTGTCCTCACCCCCCAGCCCCCTCTCCATCGCCGGACGGACCTTATTCTGCCGTAGCCTGAGAGCGATGGAGAGGGGGAGAAATGCGGGATGCGTGGATACTGAAGAACGCCGTGGCATTCCAAATAAATCTCCTCCCCTCTCCTTCGCCAGACGGGCCTCGTTCACTCTCCAATCTCAGAGCGAAGGAGAGGGGCCGGGGGTGAGGTTCGCTCAGTCCGCGTGAGGCTGATTCAATTCCGTATCTGCCGAACCCTCTGCTCAATCCACGACCGCACGGAGTGCCGCAGGTTGCCATCCGCATCCTTCCGACCCAGGGCGGCGCGCGCGATGGCGGCCCAGTGCTGGACGGGTTTGGCACTCGTGTTTACATTCACTTCCGCCGGTCGTTCGGCGTAGACCGGGGCACTCTGCGTGGTGCTGTCTGTTGTCGCGGTCATCATCGCACTCCTTTGCTCAATCGGTTCCAGTACGCATGTGGCGCACTCGTCTGGCCGATGTCCGCAATGCCTATGCCCAAACGACACATGGATATATTGATTGCCCGATGAAAGTGACAACTCCAACCCCGCACAAGTTACCGTGCGCGGCGCTGGAAAAGCGATAGTGGATCAATTTGAAATGGGCGAATTTGCCCTGCGAGACACAAGCGATCAGTGTCGAAATGCCAGAGTCAATCCCTCAAATAGGAGTATCCCTCCCATGATGAGGTACCCGAAGACTGCCACGAGATAACCCCACGTCGTCACCTTGCGCCAATCCTGGTGTACTCTGTAGATGCAATGGGCGATGAATCCGCCCCCGACGATCAGCGCGAGCCACGCCGGGGGAGTAGCACCACCGGGCCCAACACCAAAGACAATCATGCTCTACTCCGGCGCTATCTTCTCAGCAAGCATTATGCCGCCCTTGCGATCCAACGGCCCGAGAGGCAGGTTGGAGAACCTGTCACCACACTGACGCTAGCAGTTTATCGTAATATTGTGTGTGTTGCATGATAATTTGATGGAGCAGGATGAAGCCTGCTCCATCAAATTCAGCAAATCATCTGTGACAGGCCTCTAGTTGAGAGAGTGACCGCCCCGGACTGACGCGCGGCCCTCGATGATCAGTTCTTTTGCCTGCTCGCGGGTCAGTTCCTCGATCTCCCCTGCCTTCAGCGATTGCAAACGTGACGCAAGGTCGAAGCCATGTTCGACGAGCGAGCGGAGTTGCGCGTGCTGATGGACGTTCGAGCGGTCGTCCGATGCGGGCGTGGCGACCATCGTACTCGCGCTATGCGCTTCCGGCTGGCTCACGCCGTTCGGCGAGGCCCGGCGGGTCGCCGGGAGTCGGCTCGGTGCGGGCGTCGGCGCCGTGCCTTCCGGTCGGGTGCGGCCCGCCGCGCCAATGGGCGTCACATTGTCGGCGCCGTCCGGGCCGTCGGCGCGGCGGGTGGCGCGCTCGTCCTTCGCGGCGGCGCGGCCATCCATCGGCTCGCCGTCATCGAAGTCGGTCGCGGCGTCCGTCCCGTAACCGAGGACGGCACAGGCGCGGCCAATCGCTTTGGTTTCCGCCTTCTCGTAGAAGTCCGGAAAATCCGATGCGGTTTCGCTGCCGTGGCCGCTCGAAATCGCGCCGTTCGGCAGGGTGATCGTGCATTTGAAGCGGGCGTGCTCGACATCGCCCTCAATCTGCTCGGTGACGATCTGCGCGGTCGGGAACTCCGCCCGGAGCCACGCCACGCGCCACTTCACATCGAGGTAATCCTGCATACCCTGCCGGGTGCGAATCTTCCGCATATGCGCGGGGGCGTCGAATGTTCGACCCTGTGGCTGATCGTCAACGGTTACTGCATTACTCCGTGCCATCTCGTGATTCCTCCTTTTACTCCCCTTCCTTTTAGGGAAGGGGCTGGGGGTTAGGTTTAGCGGGCGGCGATTGCGGCGCCGGTTTCAGCCGGTTCCGCCTGCACGTCCGCTGCTTCGTCCTCGGCGTGGGCATTCGCCGTGCCGAGCAGTAGGAACTGCGCGACGACGACTTCGATCGCCGTGCGGATCACGCCGTTGCGGTCGGCGTACGGGCGGGTCTGCAAGCGCCCCTCGATGAAGACGGGCTTGCCCTTCGCGCCGTACGTGCTCATCGTTTCCGCCTGCCGGTCGAAGAAGACGAGCCGGAACCACTCGACCGACTCCGCACGCTCGCCGTCGGGGGAGCGGCGGAAGCCGTTGACCGCGAGCGAGGCGGTCGCCATTGCGATGCCGTCCGCCGTGTAGCGCAGTTCGGGATCATTGCCCAGGTTGCCGATGAGCGTGATGCGGTTCAATCCTCGTGCCATGTTTGTTCCTCCAGCCGCTTCGTCGTCCATTCCAATTACGTTTGCCATTTCGTCTCCGGTGGGTGCGGCCTCAACCCCTTCCGGCGTATCGCTATTGTCCCATACGAACAAATGTTCGTCAAGTCCGGCACATTAATTTACCGCATTGGAATGCCGCAAAAATGGCATCGAAATTGGGCTGTTCGGATTTTCATGCGTTTTTGTTCTAAATATTACATTCCACGCGGGTGTGAGAGCCTTGTACCAAACCTTGGTCACGATGTATGCGATAAGGGATATGGTCATGCTCAAACATCTCGGCTTCGACCCTGCAATTTCCGTACGCGGGCGCGCATCTATCGCTGACCAAGTCCCACCGGAGAAACGCCGTGGCATCTATGTATTGCACTTTGCGAATGGTGATTTCTACGTGGGGCAGGAAACAAACGTTATCCGCCGCTATGCTCAAC
>JBPCPB010000065.1:0-3222 GCA_050999735.1 Thermomicrobiales bacterium
TCCCTGTCCTTGTGAATAGGACGCAGGCTGAAGCCTACGCTACCGACATTCGCGCCATCCTCCTGTGAGGATTGTCTCACACCTTGCTGCTACTCCTCGGTTGCGACGATCACTTCAGTCGCTTTGACCATCGCGATCACGGCTTTGCCCTCAGCGAGGCCGAGGCGTTCGGCGGATTCGCGGGTGATCACGGCGCTCATCTGCTGGCCGTTGCCGATGTCAATGGTCACGTCCGCCATCACGCCACCCAATTTGAGCGATGTGACGGTGCCCTTAAACTGATTGCGCGCGCTGGTCTTCATCATTCTGCTCCTTCGTGTTCCTTATGCATGCCAACTGCCTATGTTCCTCAGATGCCCGCAAGCCCACTACCACATGCGAGTGTTGTCTTCGCCATCCTTTCCTGTCTCAGCGAAACCGTTCGTCCGCGCGCGTTGTGTGGACCTTGCCGACATTTGCCGCGAACCAGCCGGTGCGCTCGGCGTCCCAGCGGTCGAAGGCGGGGACATACGGCTTGATGTCCAACAGCGGCGTGCCGTCGAGCATATCCATGCCCCGAACATGCAACGTCGCCCCCGCCACACCGACGAGCCGGACGACCGAGAAACCAATCGCATTCGGGCGCTTCGGCGAGCGCGTCGCGAAAATGCCGTGTGTCGCGGTATCCAGGTAGGGCATCACTTCGAGCGCGGAGCCGGTGATGCGATGCAGATGGTAGAGCAGGATCAGATGCGAGAATCCCGGGATGTCCCGCAAACTGGCCGTATACTCCGGCGCGATTTCCACCCGGCCCGCCGCATCGTCCGCCGCGACTGACTGCACCGGCGTCCCGGCCATCTCGCTCCACGGCGTATGGATCACTCCGATTGGTACGTAGGTGATTGCCTGCATCGCTATGTACCGGGCGCGAAGCCGTACTTCTGCAAGATCGCCTGCCCGTCCGCCGAAAGCAGGTAAGCCACGAATTTCTGGCCGAGCGCGGCCTGTTTCGCATTCTTGACGAGCGCGATGGGATACGTCGCGATGACATTCTGCGCGTCCGGGATCGCGATGATCGTCAGTTTGTCTTTCGCCGCCTGTGCGTCCGTTGTGTAGACGATCCCCGCGTCCACCTCTCCGAGTTGCACCTTCTGGACAATCGCCTTGACGTTGTCCTCCTGTGAGACGGTGTCTTTGTTTACCGCCGCTTTGAAGTCCGGCCCGTAGTCCGGCAGTTTGCTGAAATTGTCGAGCGCCGTCTGCGTATACGCGCCGACCGGGACGCTCATCTGCGCCGTGTCGAACTTGACGCCCGGCTTGGCGAGGTCTTTCGGCGTGGTGATACCCGCTTTGTTTTCCTTCGGTACGATGATGACCAGTTTGTTCTTCGCAAAGAGCTGCGGCGTCCCGGCGATCACGCCACCTTTCACCGCGTTGTCCATGTTCGGCTGGTCGGCGGAGGCGAAGACATCCGCCGGGGCGCCCTGTGTCAGTTGGGTGACGAGCGTCGGTGAGCCGCCAAAGTTGTACTGCACCGTCACGCCGGGATTCGCCTTCTCGAAGACGCCCTTGATCTCGGTGAACGATTCCGTGAGCGATGCGGCGGCAAAGACGGTCAGCGTCCCGCTGGTGGTGGCGACGGTACCGGTCGTCGCAGAGGATGCGGCAGTCGTCCCGGCGGGTGCAGCCGTACTTGCTGCTGTCGGTGCGATTGTCGCCCCTACAGTAGCGCTCGGTGCGCCGGTCGCCGCAGTCGTGGACGCGGCGGATGAAGCGGCGGCTGGCGCTTTCGTCGGTGCGGTTGTCGCCGCTGGCGTGCTGGTGGCGCTACCACCGCAACCGGCAAGGAGAAGGACGAGGAGCACAGCAACGGGGGCGATCAAACGGGTGAAGCGGGGCATCGGTTCAGATCCTTTCATCGTGCTAGCGTGCCGGAATGCCGACCGTGATGCTGACGAGATTCTTGACCCACCGCCCGGCCAGTTTGTCGCCGGGCACGACCAATTCCGCCACGCCGTCTTTGTCGAGCGGCTTGCCGTCCATCTCGTAGGCAACGATGATCTGCTGGGCGCCGAAATCCGGGTCAATCTCGCCATAGGCGACCGTCGCCCGGTAGCCATCGCTGCCGACTGCCGTGATATACACGCTCAGGAGATCATTCTTGCGGTTCGGGTCGGTGCGCGGTTTTGCCTTGTCGAGCACATCCTTGAGAAGCGCGCCCGTGTAGGAGTGGCTACCCTGCGATCCTTGCCGCGTTCGCGTTTCAGCATTCAAGGTGATGGGCGGGAACGCGCGCACGTCCGCGAGGCCGAGATTGAGCGGGGTTTCCACCCCGCCACCGACACTGACCGTCGCACTCACACCACCGACAGCCGCGACCGTCGGCATCGCGGTCGCGGCTATCGCAGACGCTGTGATCGCGATGGGAGTGCGTGTCGCAGCCGTGCCGCCGCATGCGGTTAGGAGGAGCGCCAGAAGCCAGAGAAGAGGGATGCCGCGACGCGAATGGTGGATCACGATTGCCTCCTGCTGTGGTATGTCGCCCGTTGTCGTTGTACACTGGTCTGCGTACCGTACGGCAATCTACATCACGTTGATATAGGTTGCAATGATCTAGAGCAACACGAAGGATGCATCATGCCGCTCCGCTATGCAATTCTCTGGTGTCTCGCGCACGGCATCCGCCACGGCTATGACATCCGCCGCGCCATCGGGGAAATGACTGATGGTCTGTGGGAAATCAATCCCGGCCACGTCTATCAGGCGTTCCGCGCCCTCGAACGCGACGGTCTCGTGACGCTGACCGAGATCGTCCCGCAGCACAATCTGCCGGACCGCAAGGAGTACGCGCTCACCCCGGCGGGGCAGATCGCGCTCGCACAGTGGATCGGCAAGCCGGTCCCGGCGGAACGTCCCACCAGGGATGAGGCGCTGCTGAAACTTGTCTTTCTCGTCGAGCAGGACCAACCGGAAGCGCTGACTCGCTTTCTCGCGGCGCAACGGCGCGTCTACGAGCGCGACCGCGACCAACTGGCCACGCAGGTCGCCGCCCTGCCGCCCGACGATCGCACCGGCCGTCTGATGGTTCAGGCCGCCATCGAAGACCTGGAAGCGAACCTCCGCTGGCTCGCCCACGCGCAAGCAACCCTCACTGAGCCGACGGAAACCGATTGAACCGCAGAGGACACAGAGAACGCAGAGAAAGAGAGAAGCATATGAAATACCGACGACGCCTTTCTCTTC
>JBPCPB010000087.1:0-17836 GCA_050999735.1 Thermomicrobiales bacterium
GCGTTAACACGACTGGCGCCGGTGGCTGCTTCACCTCCCTCCAGGCCGCGATCGACAATGCGACGACGGTGAACGGCGATACGATCACGGTGGCCGCCAATACCGGCGCCGCTCCCGCCTACGATGAGCGCGTCGTGGTCAGCAAGAACGTAACGATCATCGGGGCGGGCGCGACCAGCATCCTCGACGGCGGCCAACAAGGAGGCATAGGCACGACGCTCACGGTCAATACGGGAATTACAACAAGCGTGAGTGGGCTGGTGATCCGCAATGGCAGCGCGAGCAATGTGGCGAACGCCGGTACGCTGACGCTGACGAATGACACCATTACGGGGGCGAGTAATGGCTTGGCGGGGCAAGGGGGCGGGATCAACAACACGGGCGTCTTGTTCCTCGTCGCCAGCACGATCAGCAACAACACCGCCAGTTTTGAGGGCGGCGCCATGATCAATAACGGCACAATGACGCTGACGAATAGTACGATCAGCGGCAACCAGGTCACCGGGATGGGCGGCACGTCCAGCGGCGGCGTGATTGATCAGGGGGCCGGCGCAACGGTAATCAACAGCACGATCAGCAACAACCAATCCACGGGATACTTTGCTACCGGCACTGCGGCCGTGATGGCGAACACCATCATCGCAGGTAATGGCCCGTCCACCAGCGCCGATGTCGCCGGCAATTTCTCGAGCGGGGGGTACAATCTGATCGGGAAGGCCGACGGCGTGACGACCTTCACCGGCACGGGGGATCAGACCGGCACGATCGCCGCACCCATTGATCCGAAACTTGGTCCGCTGCAATCCAACGCGCCCGGCGTGACACCGACACAGGCGTTGCTGACTGGCAGCCCAGCGCTGGATAAAATCCCGAGTGTGGGCGGCTGCAACGGCGCGAATGTGACGACCGACCAGCGGGGCGTCACCCGCCCGCAGCCCGCCGGTGGTTTGTGCGACATCGGCGCGTACGAGGCGCAGGCCAGCGTTCCCGCCCCCACGATTACTGCGGTTAGCCCGTCGAGCGGCGGCACGGCGGGCGGCAACCACGTCACCCTCACCGGCACCGGCTTCCAATCCGGCGCAACGGTGAAGGTCGGCGCCAACGCCGCGACCAGCGTCACCGTGGTCAACAGTACGACGATCACCGTCACCGCTCCGGCAGGATCAGCAGGCACCGTCTCCGTCACCGTCACGAACCCGGACAGTGGGACGTTCACGTTGCCGAATGCCTACACCTACGGGGTGGTCAAGACGCCGCCGCAGCCACGGGCGGGGGGTGGGACGGGCGGGGGTTCGCCACCTTCGCTGCCGGGTGGACGATCCAGCCCCGCCTCCGGCGGCTCCCCTAACCCGATACCGGTGCCGCGCGGGTGAACAGAGAAGAATGCCCGAGATGATCGGGAGAGGCTTTTTCTACCGAGGATACTGCACGGTGATCGTCGCCACGCTGCTCCTCGCGCTGCTGCCCGCGATTGGCATGCGGCCGGGTAAGATTCTTCCGTGAGGCAATCCGCCCCTACCGCAGCATCGCGTCCCGCCCGGCGCGGGCGTCCGCGATCCGCTGGTAATGCGACGGGACGAGTGGAGGCAGGTCGTCCGGGTCGAACCAGCCTTCGTCCAACGTTTCGTCAGAGCGGCCAAGCGTCCCGCCGATCACCCGGCACTCCACGGCGATGAGCGTCATGTGGTAGCGCAGGCCGAGGCCGATGCGGAGTGCGAGGCGTGGATCGGAATAGACGCCGACAATCCGGCCCGGCGTGACGATCAAGCCCGTTTCTTCCAACGTTTCTCGTGCAACGGCCTCCGCAATTGTCTCGCCGAGGTCCACATGGCCGCCGGGCATGCACCAGAGGCGGTTGTCTTCCCGCTGCGTGAGCAGGATGCGCCCCGCGTCATCAAAGATCACGGCATTGACGCCGACTTTCGGTGTCGTGAACGGGATGTCCTCTGGTGCGTAGGTTGGGTCCGCCCACGTCGGTGGGAGAAACGTACCGTCCGGCTCGCGGGATGCGGCGGCTATAGCCAGTACGGCGTCGCGGTTGAGCGGGCCGTAGATATGCGGAAAGCGTTCGTCGCCATCGTAGCGCCACGAGCTGGTCAACCGCCGGAGATCAACGATGAGCGCACAATACGGGCGCGTGTCGTTCGTGTAGTAACGGTTGCCTGCCGCTGCGACCTCGATGGCGCGATGCGTCGTGTGGATAAAACCGTCGTGCGGAAAGGCGGCGGGCAGATACGATGCATCCGGTGGCACGGCCTCCCATTCCTCGGTTGGGACGAGATGATACGCCAGCCAGGCAGGTTCGCGGATCGCGTGTGTCGTCAATCGAGGTCCAGCAGTGTGACGCTGGAGATGACACCGGGCGTCTCGCGCACGAGGATCAGCGTCTCCTTGAAGTGCTCTTTGGAGTCCGCCTCGACGCGGACGATCAGATCGTAGATGCCGGTGACGAGCGACATTCCCCGGAACCGCTCGGCTAACCGCTCCTTGACCATTTCGCAGACCTTGACGACGTTGGCGTTGACGCAGATCAGCACGTAGCCGCGCCACTGCTCGCGCTCGGTCCCTTCCGACGCCAGCAGCGGTTCAGGCTCGGTCGCGTCGCCCAGTTCTTCCATCAGCGCGCTCGGCTCGATCAGTTCCGCCTCGATGTCGGCCTCACCTTCTTCGCGCGTGCGGAGTCGGCGCGTCCGCGTGAAGAGATTCTGCATCCCACTTTCTCGATCCATCCTCTGCCCCCTGTGCGATTCTTTCCTTCGTGCGGGAACGATACCATATCCCGAAAGGAATTGGCGGGAATTCGGGGAGGGACCCGACTGACGCACGCTCCGCATGGCCTGAAATATGCGATATGGAGAGCGCATGCAACGCGGGAACAATCCGCACATCTCTTTTCGAGCGTAGACAGAATAGCGCGTGCGTCGCGGCAGTTGTCCGGATCAAACAGGAGGGGATGATGAAACGTACCATCAGGCTTGTCGGGGCGTTCATTGGGTTCGCGCTTCTTATCCTGGGTAACCTCACGGCGGTCGGGGCGCAGGGGCCACCGGACATGACAAAGTTCGGCTACTCGACCGTCGCGAAGAGCATGGACCTCACGTCCGACCAGGCCGCGACGATCACAGCGGGGAATCGGTCTGTCGCGATCAAGGCGGGCACCTTCGATGTCCCCGTCACCTTCGATCTCCTGACGGCTGATCCGAACACATGGAAAGACAAAGTGCAGGGTCGGACGATCCGCGATGCCTTCGCCTTCCGCGTCACGGACAAGGCGACTAAGGCGATCATCGGCACCTTCAAGCAGCCCGTGGCCTATACCTATACGGATGCAAGTGTGACGAGCACGGACGCGATCCTGAGCACGACCGCTGCCAATCCAACGGTCATCACGCCGAACCCCGCGCAGATCACCTTCGCGGCTGGCGCGGCGAGCCATCCGTTCAGCGGGGCGGGCGTCGGCTGGCTCCTCGTCTCCGCACCCGCGAGTGGCGCGGCAACCACCACGGGTGGGACGACAGCGGTCGCGACCGGTACCGGTGGCGGTACATCGGCTGCGGCGCCGACCACGCTCCCTCAGACGGGCGTCGCGCACGCGACCAGCCCGAATCTCCTGCCGTTCATCGCGCTCGGCAGTGGCGCGGCGCTGCTCGCCGGTGGCCTCTTCGTGATGCGACGACGGGCCATGTTCCTGCGGCGCTGAATATCATCGTGTACGGAGCAGGGTGGCATCCATGTCGCCCTGCTCCCTTTTCCTCGCCCGGCGGACAGTGCCTGCGATCATCCATCGGTATGTATCTTGCCGGCGATAGACTGCACAGTCTATCGTATTACGTACACATGCAACCGATCATGTTTGATCGGCTGGAAAGGGATCGTACAGGATGAGTTCTCTCCGCTCCGGCTCGCCATTGCAGGCTGTCTCGCGTCGTCATGTATTGCAGGGAGCGGCCGCACTCGCCGCGACGCTAATCGCCACAGCCTGCGGTGGCGCGGAGAAGGCCGCGACCTCGTCCGCCGCCGCGCAAACCGCCGCGACCGCCACGAAACCCGCCATCCCCGCTGCTGCCTCGACAACGAGTGGAACCGCTGCCGCCGGTTCACCGGGCGCGACCGCCCCCGCCCCAACTCTCCCCGCCAACGCGACGCCGAACGCCCTCGCCGCTGCCCCACCGCCCGGTGCGACGCCGACTGCCGGACCGGTGATCGGCAGTGCCGCCGCGCTCCCCTCGCCCGGTCCCGCCGAACTGGCCGCCTTCAACAAGGACCCGAATATGAAGGTCCTGGACGCAGTGGACTGGGAGACGCCGCTCGCCGCCCAGCAACCCTTCATCACCGACACTAAATCCTTCTTCGTCCGCGCCCACTACCCCTTCCCGACCGTCAAGCAGGAAGAATGGAAACTCTCCATCTCCGGTCTCGTGGACAAGCCGGTGACGCTGACGTACGACCAACTGACCAAAATGCCCGCGAAGAAACTGACCGCGTGGATCGAGTGCGCGGGTGACGGACGCGGACGCTACAAGCCGATGGCGAGTGGCGGGCAGTGGCAGGTCGGCGCGGTCTCGAACGCTGAGTGGATGGGCGTCTCGCTCAACGACGTGCTCGCGATGGCAAGTCCGAAGAGCAACATTGTGGACATCGTCTGTAGCGGTGCGGGCAACAGCCAGTGGAGCCGTGGACTGAATTGGGCGAAGGCGAAGGACCCGGACACGATGCTCGTCTGGCAGATGAACGGCGAGCCGCTGCGCGTCGAGCAGGGCTTCCCCGTGCGCCTGCTCGTGCCCGGTTACCCCGGTGTCGCGCAGGTCAAATGGATCACGAATATTGATCTGATTGACAAGCCGTACGACGGCTACTTCAACACGACGCTCTACACCTTTATCAACGCGGATGGCAAGAACCTCGGCCAGCTGACGACGATGCCGGTGAAGTCCATCATCACCTCGCTCGCGCCGAACGCCAGTGTCAAGAGTGGCATGCAGACGGTCTCCGGCAAGGCGTGGAGCGGCACAGGCGGCGGGATTACGAAGGTCGAGGTCTCGGCGGACGGCCGCAAGACGTGGAACGAGGCGAAGATCGCACAGCAGGCGGGGCAATGGTCCTGGTACGCGTTCGAGTACCAGTGGGACGCGAAGGGCGGCAACGCGACGCTGACTTCGCGCGCGACCGACGCGAAGGGGAATGTCCAGCCCGAAATCCCGCCCTACAACAAGAACGGCTACCAGTATAACGGCTGGTGGATAGTCCCCGTCGAAGTCAGCTAACGAAACGTTGAACCGCAGAGATGCAGAGCGCAGAGGAACACGGAGAAAGATAAGAGGAATGTCCCTTCCTTTTCCTTCTTCTCCGCGTCCTCTGCTGGGCGCCCTCTGGGCAGCATGCGGTTCAACGTTCCTTCTTCAGTCGTGGTATCACATCCGTGGCGATGCGTTCGAGGATCGGCAGTTGGGCGTCGCCGGGGGCATCAATGATTAACTCGTTGACGCCCGCCTCCCAATACTGGCCGACGACTTCCTCGAAGGCATTCACCGAGGCCCACGGGTCGCTCGGCATCAGGGCAGCCCAGCCGTAGAGCGAGCGGATGATCTCATGCGGGTCGCGGCCAATGGCGGCGCAGTGCTCGTCCAATACCGCGTTGCGGGCGCGCATCTCGTCCACCGTGCCGTGCGAGTTCCAGCGGTCAGCATACTGCGCGACGATTTTCAGCATCTGCCGTCCATGCGCGCCGAGGGTCAGCGGCGGGCGTGGCTGCTGGACCGGGCCGGGGCGGAAGGCGGCGTCTTTCAACTGGTAATATTGCCCCGCGTATGTCGTGTATTCATTGCGCATCAGATGATCCACAATCTCGACCGCCTCGCGGAACCGCCCGACCAGTTCGGCGGGCGCGGGGAAAGGGATACCGAACATTTCATGCTCCGGCACGTACCAGCCCGCGCCGAGGCCCAATTCGAGCCGCCCGTTGGAGATATGATCTACCGTCGCGGCCTCTTTAGCGAGCAGGGCTGGGTGCCGGAAGGTATTGCAACTGACGAGCACGCCGATCCTAATTCGCTCCGTACGCGCCGCCAGCCCGGCGAGCAGCGTCCACCCCTCGTAATATGGCCCGGTCGGGCGGCTCGGCTGCACATAATGGTCGCAATCCCAGACACTATCGAAGCCGAGTTGCTCGAACTGCTGCCAGCGTTCGACCGTCTTCTCCCACGGCATGTTTTGGTCCGTGCAAAGCCCGGTCCGCAACGGTTGCGCCATCATTTCCCCCTCCACCGCAATGCCTTTCGGCAGGTTGAAGCCTGCCGCCACTGGTGGCATAGGCTTCAGCCTGTGCCGGAGACAGGTCGTAGTGTCAGCCCGAACGCATGGCCCGTCAATGCGCGATTATGCTTCGATCTCGCCCGCTAAACCTTCGCCACGCTGGAGGGTGAGAGCATTTTGGGTGCTCCAGAGGACGTTGCGGCGCAGTTTCTGGGCGGTCAGGTAGCGCGTCGCGGCGACGAGGGCGAGGCGGGCATCTGGTTCCTGTCCGGCGGCGTGGAGGCGGTCGTGCTGCGCGATGCCTGCCTCGACCATCTGGAAGGTATGGAAGGTGGAGTCCTCCCTGAGGAGGGCATGAGCAATCGCCGCTTTGAGGTCGTCCACCGGGTAGCCGCGCTCCTGATAGTGGTGGACGATGTCCGCCGCTTCCTCGACCTGTTGGAACTCGACGCAGTAGATGAGGCGGTCGGTCAATGCACGCGGATCGTCAATCATCACGGGTACGCGGTTGCGGTGCGCGGGGAGTTCGGCGCGGGGGATGTTGAGGAAGTAGGTGAGATAGACGAAGAGCGCGCCGTGGAAGACCGCCCGCAGCAATGCGCGATCCGTCTCGCCGTTCCGCCCGGCGATGCGATGCGCGAGCGAATCCAGCGCGTGACAGTAGGAGATGACGTGCAGCACTTCGTCCCAGTCCTCTTCATTCTGTACGGGGAAGCGGGCAACGCGATAGACCCCGGCGCGGCAGAGAACGCGCGTCAGATCGGTGATTGTTGCGCCGACCGCAATCGCGTCCCGGAAGGCGGCAATCGTCGCGTGCGGGGCGTCGCCGAGCGCGGTGGCGAGCAGGGCGTCCGCACCATCCCATGTTTTGCCACGGCCCGACTCAACCAGCGCCGGGAGTGCCGCGAAGGCGGCGTGCAGCGGCGCGACGAACTCCATCCAGTCGGCGGATTCCTCGTGCCGGAAAGCGGTCGCCATCGGCGGGACGACACCGGAGAGCACATCCGCCGCGTGCTCCTCACCGATCAGGTCCACCATCTCCCACGCTTTATTCAGGAAATCCACGACATGCCCGGTGGAAAGGAAGAAGTGGTCGGTCGCGCCCGCGAGGAGCATGCCGATAACATCTTCCAGCGACCACCCGGCGGTGACAGCGGTGCGGACGCAGCGTTCGGCCCCCGCCGCCTCGCGGTCCTCGATAAAGAGACGGAACCAGCGCGTCAGGTGCTCCTGGTCGGCGGTGTCGAGCGTCGGCAGTGGGCGCTGGACGCGGCGTGGCGGGCCGTCGAAGGAATCGCGCGCCATCTGGATGCCGCCATGTACGAGCGCGAGCGGTACGTCGGGTGGCAGGAGCGCGGGGCCGAGGTTGCCCATGCAGGTCATGATGACGAGGCCGGGGCCGAAGCCATTGCGCCGGTAGCGGAGGGCGTGCGGCGCGGTGCGGGCGATTACGTGCGGAATCGTCTCGCGCGCCGCGAGCAGATTGGCGACCGCTTTGGCGATCAGGAAGGTATTGCGCTCCTCCATCCCTTGCGCGAGATCGGCGTATCCTTTCTCGGCGCGCGCATGGAAGAATGTCTCCACCGGCGTGGGCGCGACGTAAATGTCGCCACTGCGCACTTCGACAGGAAAGACCGGGACATCATCGCCGCCGCCCGTGAAGCAGCCGCCGGAACAGAGGTCGAAGCGCCAGTGATGCCAGTGGCAGCGCAGCACGCCAGCGGTGATCGTCCCCTTGGAGAGCGGGTACCCCATGTGCGGGCAGCGATTATCCAGCGCGCGCACCTCGCCTTCGTGCATGAGGAGCAGCACCTGCCGCTCGCCCACCTTGACGACGCGCTGCCCTCGCCCCTCCAGATCGTGCAGGCTCGCCGCGCGCACGAAGCCGTCATCCGCCACGCTGCGTCCGCTCGCGCGGGTCGTCGTCGTTGCCATGGGACGCCTCCTTACGGGTCTCCTTTCGATGATTTCAGCATACACCTGATTCGGAGAAAAACAAGCGGTTGCTGTCTAAAAAGATGGCGGTGGATGTCGCTTCGGTCTCTCTTCTCATTCGGGCGGAGATGCGCGAGAATGCGCGCATGAGAGCGAACCTGTCCGTACACCGGCGATCCATCCCTCGAAGCATGAGAGCGACGCGCATCCTCGTGCTTGGCGCGGTCATCGTATTCCTTTGCGCGCCCGCATCGCAACCGCGTGCCGCGTCCATCGTTTCCTTCACGAGTGCGGTTAATTATGCGGTGGGCACGACACCTGTCGCTATTGCCGTTGGCGATTTCAACGCGGACGGCATCCTCACCTCGTTGTCGCGAATGGATTCGGCAATACAGTCAGCGTCCTCCTCGGCAATGGCCCGCGGGCCGTCGCCGTGGCGGACCTGAACAATGACAACAAACTCGATCTCGTCGTCGCGAACGCGGGCGATAACACGATCAGCGTCCTGCTCGGCAACGGGAATGGGACATTCAAGACCCATATAGATTATGCCACTGGGATGTTTCCGACTGCCGTCGCGATTGGGGATCTGAACCGCGACACGAAACCAGATATTGTCGTCGTGAACAGCGCGGGCAATACGGTGAGTGTCCTGCTCGGCAACGGCAGCGGCGCCTTTCTGACGCATACCGATACTGCGGTCGGCACGAACCCGCATGCTGTCGCGGTGCGCGATGTCAACAAGGATGGCAATCCCGATCTGATCGTTGCCAATACGAATACGAACAACGTAAGCATTCTCCTGGGGAACGGCGCCGGCGTTCTCCAACCGGCGGTGAATTACGCGGTCGGCACGGGGCCATCCGCAGTGGTAATGGGTGATCTCAATGGCGATGGGAACGTGGATCTCGCCGTCGCGAACACCGACGCAAACACCGTCAGCCTCCTGTTCGGCAATGGAAACGGTACATTCCAGGTGGCGATCAACGACCCGGTTGGCACCGGCCCGGACGGGATCGCCATCGCGGACTTCGACCGAAGCGGCGGGCTCGATCTCGTCACCGCCAACGCGACCCGAAACACGGCAAGCGTACTCATCAATGACGGTAGCGGCGTCTTTCCCACGATTATTACCGTCGCTGTTGGCCTCGCGCCCGCGGCGGTTGCGGTGGGAGACTTCAATGGCGATGGGCGGCCCGATTTCGCGGTCGCGAACGCGAATAGCAATACGGTGAGCGTCGTACTCAATACGAGTGCGCCGCCGCCCGCGCTGCCGCCACGACCCGGTGGAGCAATGCCGGGTGCATCACCACCGCCCGCGCCGCCATCGCGATCCGGCCCACCGATGCCCGGCATGCCGGCTCCCGTGCCGCCACACCGGTAGGTTGAAGGCGCCGGAGGACGGGAGGTGAGTTAACCCTGCGGCCCGCCGTCCGACTGATGTGGTACCCTGTACGATGCGCTGGCGGCGGGGTGCCGCCGGCAAATGGAAAAGGGGCCTTTGTGACGAATTACCGCGTCGGCGTGGTCGGCGGGACGGGGATCCTGGGGACCGAACTACTCCGCATCCTCGAACAGCGCCGCTTCCCGATTCGTACCCTGAATATCTACGCATCCGACCGCTCGATCGGGCAGCGTCTGCCGTTTGGCGAGGGCGAAATCAGTGTTGAGCGCCCGCTCCCCGGTGCGTTTAAGCATCTCGATCTCGTCTTCCTCGCTTCCGGGCGAGAGACGAACGCGCAGGTCCTCCCGCACGCGCGGAACGCCGGGTGCATGGTTATCAACGTGACTGGCCGCGAGAATACGAGCGAAACGACGCCGCTCATTGTGCCGGAAGTCAATGAAGAGATTCTGGCGAATGGCGCGCGGATCGTCGCCTGTCCGCACGATCTGACGATCCAACTCTGTCTCGTTCTCGCGCCGCTGCACCGGCTCAATCCGGTGCGGCGCGTCACGGTGACGGCGCTCTGCGCGGTCGGCTCGGCGGGCGCGGGCGCGATCCGCGAATTGACGGACGAGACGCAGGCGGTCCTCCAGGGGAAGGAGCCGGTCGCGCATATCTTCGCGCACCCGATCGCCTTCAATCTCCTGCCGGAGGTCAATGTCTTCCACGCGGACGGCTACTCGCGGGAGGAATGGCTACTCGCGCAGGAGACGAAGCAGGTGCTCCGCGCACCGGAACTGCGTCTCTCCGCGACTGCCGTGCGCGCGCCCGTCTATCAGGCGCACACGCAGAACGTGCATGCCGAGTTCTCGCGCCTCCTCAGCGCGGACGATGCCCGCCGTGTGCTCGGCACATCGCCGGGTATCCGCGTGCAGGACGATCCGGCGGTCAGTCTCTACCCGCACCCGATCGGCGTCGCGGGGCAGGACAGCGTCGCGGTCGGTCGTATCCGGGAAGACAGCAGCAACCCGTACGGTCTCGTCTTCTGGTCCGCGATGGATCACTTGCGCAAAGGCTCCGCCCTGAACGCCGTTCAGATCGCCGAAGCCCTCGCGCATCGCGACATAATTTGAGGGGACGTAAGCACAGAGGCCACAGAGACCGCAGAGACCACAAAGAAAAGATCATGAAAGATGATTGGTCCTTTCATATTCTCCTCTCTGTGTCCTCTGTGTTCTCTGCGTTCTCTATGCTTGAATCCAGGAAGGACTGATGGATGAGTGAGCAGCAGGTGGCGTTGGACCAGCCGGAGACGTATGAGGCGGTAGATACGCACGATATGGCGGGGCATCTGGCGTTGATGCCGGAGCATGTGCGGGCGGCGTGGCAGCGCACGCGATACGTGGATTTGCCGGACAAGCATGCGGATATCTTCAGTTTCATTGTCATCGGTAACGGCGGTGCGGCGCTTGCCGGGGATCTGCTCCGGGGTCTTGTCGCGCATACGGCGCAAATCCCGGTCGTCGTTGTACGTGGCTATGATGTGCCCGCGTTCGTCGGCCCGGATAGCATCGCCATTGCCGTCTCGCACTCCGGCAACACAGAGGAGACCGTTGCGGCGTTTGAGGAAGCGATCGATCGCGGTGTGAAACCCGTCATTGTCACGACGGGCGGCACGCTGGAAGGACTGGCGACGACGCATCGCGCTCCGCTCGTCACCTATACCGCTGAGGCGAAGCCGCGCGACGCCCTTGCCGCGATGTTTACGGCGCTCGTCGCCATCGCGCATGCCGTCCATGTCATCGGAGATGTGGGTGCGGACATGGACGAGGCAATCGCGCTCCTGGAAGAACAGCGCGATACGATCGAGCCGCATGTGTCCGAGAACGAGAATCCGGCAAAGCAGATGGCGCGCGCGCTGGCAGGCAAGATTCCGGCGATCTACGGCGGGACGATGCTCGAACCTGTCGCGCGGGCCTGGAAGGCGAAGCTGAACGGCTATGCAAAGACGACCGCAATCTTCGATCTGCTCCCGGAGATCAATCATACATCCACGGTCGGGTATGAATTCCCCGCGCAACTCGCGGAATGGCTTGCGGTCGTGCAGTTGCGCTCGCCGTACGACTATCCGCGCATGCGCATGCACTGGCGGATAACGACCGATCTGCTTGACCGGCGCGGCATTCCGTACGGCATTGTGGAGGCAAAGGGGCGTAGCCGCCTGGCGCAAATGCTCTGGATGCTCGCCTTCGCGGATTGGATCGCCTATTACCTCGCCCTCCTCAATGGCGTTGACCCCACCGCCGAAGAGTCCATCGGATACATGAAACGCATATTGGCCTCCGCGTAAGCAAACCGGAATGGCCGGGACGGTCATCGTGAGGCCGGGGCCGGGGCCGGTGATCCATTCGCGCCGACCCCGTTGCCTGGCCGGGATGGAATCGGGGGCGTGAATCCCGGCGGAATATACGTGAAGGCGTGGGCCGCTGTCGCGGCGCCGCTGCCCATCGTGACGACGACATCCACGGTCGCTCCGGTCGCGTGCGGTGGCGTCGCACACGTCAGGCTCGTGCCCGCGCTGTTCACTACGACGCCGGTGCAGGCATTCTCACCGACCGCTACGCTCGCGCCGGTCAGGTTTGTGCCGGTGATCCTGATCGCCGTCCCGCCTCCGGTCGGGCCGGAAAGCGGTGAGACAGTGCCGACGGTCGGGCCGCTGACGGCCACACTCGCACTCCCGGTGACCGAGCCGACCGAAAGATCGGTGACGGTGATACTCTGGGTTCCCGCGAGTTTGAGAATGACCGTGAACGCACGCGCCCCGTTATCCGTCGGGAGGAACGTATAATTCGCCGGCAGCACGGCCTGCGTATCGCTGCTCGTGAAACGCACGGTGTGGGTATATCCGGTCACGGTATTGTTGAATCCATCCCTGGCGGTGACGGTTACCGCAAACGACGTGCCTGCTTGCGCGCTCGCGGGGGCTGAAACGGCCAGGGAGCTCGCGGCGGCGGGTGTCACGCTGATGCCACTCTGGTTCCCGGTGATCAAATTGTTTCCGGTATCAGTCGCGGCAAGCGTTGCCGCGCCGACCGTCTTGAAGGCGGCAGAGAAGGTATGAACGCCCTGATCAGAGGACGTGAAGGTGTAGTCGGCGGGTACCGTGGCCTGGCTGTCGCTGCTCGTGAAGCGCACCGTACGGCCATATCCGGAGGCAGTGTTCCCGAAGGAGTCACGGGCAATCACCGTGAAGGCGGCAGCGGTACCAACGGTGATCGGCGAGGGATACCCCGTAACGAGGAATGAAGCCGCCGGACCGGGATTGACTTGCGTCGTTTGGGTGATGGTGAGGCTCGATGCACCGCTGTCGGTTGCGGTCAGTGACTGCGGGCCAACGCTTTTGAATGTGATGGGAAAGGTATGAGAGCCGGCGTCATCAGCGACGAAGAGATAGTCGGCGGGCACCACAACCTGGCTATCGGCGCTTGTGAAATGCATCGTGCCGCGGTATCCCGTTGCGATATTGCCGTAGGAGTCGCGCGCGGTGAGGGTGAATGTGGCGGCAACGCCCGCCTGCGTCGGGCTCGGCAACGCCACGATGACGACGTTGCTTGCCACCCCCGGCGTGTTGGTGAGGCCAAAGATCGCGGGCGATCCTACATTGGGCGCACCGACGGAGACGGTGTATGCCCCGGCGGTGGTGTTCGCTCTGAATGTGGGAGCGGTCGCGACACCATTCGCGTCCGTCATCACATTGATGAAGGTGCCGCCGCCCGCGAAGCTGCCCGACGCGCCACTGCCCGGAGCAATAAAGGTGACGGTGACGCCGGCAACGGGATTGTTGAAGCCGTCTCTGACCGTCGCGCTGAGTGCGGTCGTGAAGTCCGTGTTGACGGTTGTGCGTTGCGCGCCCGTCCCAGACGTAATGGAACCGGGTGTACTGGCGCTGTTGGTGAGGCTGAAGGTCGCGGCGGCCAAACCGGTCACGGATGCGGAGACAGAGTAGCCGCCGGTCATGGTGTTGGCGGTGAACGCGGGGGCCGCCGCGATACCGCTGCCGTTGGTGAGGGCGGTTGGGGAACCGCCGCCCGTGAACGTCCCCGACGCGCCGGTGCCGGGGGCCATGAAGGTGACGGAGACGCCATTGACCGGATTGCCGAAGGCATCGGTCACGGTGACCGCGAGCGGCGTACTGAACGCAGTCCCGATGGTAGCAGTCTGGGGCGTGCTGCTCGCGGTCGCCGTGACGGAACTGGCGCTGGCGGCGGTCACGGAGAGCGATTGGCTGCCGGAGATCGAGGAGGAATGAGTGTCCGCTGCCATGATTGAGTGGGGGCCAGCGCTTGCGAGCGTTGCCGCGAAGGTATGGGCGCCGGCATCGCTGGCGATGAAGGAATAGTCGCCGGGGAGAGACGCCTGAGAGTCGTTGCTGGTGAAGTGAATTGTCCCTCCGTAATCAATCGCGGTATTGCCGAAGGAATCGGCGGCGGTGACGGTGAGCGCGAAACCGGCGCCCGCCTGCGCGGAGGTGGGCGCACCCAGGACGAAATGCGTTGCGGGGCCGGGGAGATTCGTCATTGCGAACGGTGTTGACGTGGCGAGACCGGGGACCATCACCGCGACGGTATAACTGCCCGCGATGCCATTGGCCGTGAATGGCGGCGCCGTTGCGACGCCGCTCCCGTCCGTCGTGACGGAGACAGCGGCATCACCACTGCCGAACAAACCCCGCGCGCCGTTGCCGGGAGCGACGAAGGTGACGGAGACACCGGGAGCCGGGTTATTGTACGCATCTTTAACGGTGACGGCGAGTACGGTGCCGAAGGCGGCGCCAATGGTCGCACGCTGCGGCGTCGTGCCCGTGTTCGCGGCGACACGGTTGGCTGCGGCGGCGGTCACGGTGAGGGCTTGATTGCCCATAATCGAGCCGTTGGTTGTATCGGCGACGGTCAGTGTCTGATTACCGACCGTTTTCATCACGGCGGTAAAGAGATGGACACCCGAATCGGCGGCCGTGAAGGCGTATGTTCCGGGGAGTGTCGCCGCGCTATCGGTGCTGGAGAATTGAACGGTGCCGCGATACGTCGGCACGGTATTGCCGTAGGCATCTTTGGCAATGACGGTGAAGCCATTCGCGGTGTTGACGGACGCCGGGGACGGGTATCCGGTAAGGATGAATGAGCCGACGCCGCCGACGGAAGTGACCGTGATGGACTGGCTGCCGGTAATGGAAGCCGTGACGGTATCGGTCGCGGTGATGCTCTGCGTACCCGCAGTCTTGAGCGAGGCGCCATTCGTGAATGTGCGGGCGCCGGCATCCCCACCGACGAATGGATAATCATTGGGGAGGGTGGCCTGCGAATCGCTGCTGGAGAAGTGGACCGTGCCCGTGTAGCCCGTTGCGGTATTGCCGAAGGCATCCATTGCCGTCACCGTGAAACTGCCAGTCGCACCTGCCACGTTTGGCGACGGGAAGCCGGCGACCGTGAAACGCGTGGCGGTGGCCGGATTGACGGTAATCGCGGCGCTTCCGGTGATCGAAGGGGTGGCGGCGTCGGTGACGGTAAGTGTCTGGTTCCCCACAACCTTGAACGTCACACCATCCGTGAAGGTGTGTACGCCATTGTCTCCGCCACCACCCGTGAAGGTGTAGTCGGCGGGGAGTGTGGCCTGGTTGTCCGTGCTGGCGAAGTGAATTCTGCCGGTATAGGATGGCACGGCAAGGTCGCCGGCATCCTTCGCCGTGACCGTAACGCTCGCGGGAGTGCCCGCCACCGTGGAGGATGGGCTCGTGATCGTGAAGTGCGTCGGCGCCGGTATCGCCGCCGCCTCGAACGCGCCAACATCGCACGAGCCGCCTGCGGGTTGCGGGCGGACGGTACCGCGCTGATCGGTCGCGGGGCAATTGGCGCCGGTATTCGGGATTTTATCAATTGCGGGGCTGCCCGAAAGGAGGGCCAGCGTTTGCGTGGGGCCGCCATTATTCTTCAAGCCATCGAGCATCGGGTCAATCGTCTGATCGTGTGAGCGATGCAATCCGCATGTACCGCTCTGGTCAATATTGTAGTCGCCGGAACTGAAACTGCCGCCATTGTTGATGCAGGAATCCGCAACGATCGAGTTCGTGATCGTCGTCGTACCTTGATTAAAGATGGCGCTGGCTTGCACGGAAGCGCTATTGCCGCTGAGCGTCGCGTTGCCCAGTATCAGGGTGCCTGCTCCGTTGGCAATAGCGCCGCCATGTGGCCCATTGTTGCCGAAGATCGTCGTATTATTCAATGTTGTTGTGGAGCGGACGTAGACGCCGCCACCGCCGGAGGTACCGGTTGCCGCGTTGTTGGCGATAAGGCTCCGATTCACCGTGACATCTCCGGTATTGTTATACAGCCCGCCGCCCGAATCACTCGCGGTATTGCCGGTAATGGCGCTGTCATTGATTGTGAGCGTTCCACTGCTATTCGTGGCGATCCCACCGCCATGGACTGCCGTGTTGCCACTAATGACCACGTTTGCAAGCGTCACCGTTGCCCCAGCGACGGTAAGCAGCGCGCCGCCATCGAGAATACTCGAACTACTATTGGCATTGCCGTTCCGCATCGTCAGTTGACTGATAGAGACGGTCCCGCCGTTGATCAGGAAGATGCGGTATGCCCCACCACCGTCAATGATCGTCGTATCAGCGCCAGCGCCCGTGATCGTCATGTCTGCATGCACGGAAGGTAAGCCAGAGGTCAGAGTATAGGTGCCCGCATTGACTGAGATGACGGTGCCGGCGTTGGCCGGCGCGTTGGCATACGTGATTGCATCTCGTAGCGAGCAAGGGGATGTTCCGTTCGTGGCACATCCGTGCGTGCTGTCCGCAGACGAATCAACGATCACGGATGCCGCACGGACGGTGAGTGCGGGCGCGACAGCGAACGCGAGCATAACGAGAATGAGCATGGGCAGCGACACGCGCAGCGCACGCGGCACAACCCGAAGCTGGACGGCCTTCATCCTTCCCCTCCCCCATAAAACGGCGTCAGACATACGTCGAATAGGGACCCAGCGAATGACCCTGCTTCTTTCCTCGGAACATACTGAAAGAAATGTAAAGAACAGACGGAAGGTGCGTCAAGTATACGTACACCAAATAATCAGATGAATATTAGAGAATGATTACCCGTAATAGAAATTGGCGGAAATAGCAGAATCCAGGCGGTCAAGTCCCGCATGTGTATATCTCAATCGTCACCGATCGTGGAGGGGGAGGACTTGGCGGATTGGCGGGCAGCGCGACGGGCGGCACGGCGTTCCTTTCGCTCGGCGGCGAGGGCGAGGACGGCGGCGGTTTGCTCGGCGGTGCGGCGGTGGATTTGCGCGGCAATTGGCACGGCGAATAGGGTAATGAAGCCCAGGACGATGTACGCCCGGTGGATCGAGGCGACCGGATGGCTCGCGTGCTGCGAGGAAATGATCGCGCCGGTCAGGGCAGAGCCGACGGCGATGCCAATATTCGTGCTGATCGAGAGCACCGCCATACCTGTCGCACGTTCGTCGGGGCCGACGGCGTTCGCGGTCAGATAACGGAGCGGCGTGCCGAGGAGCGACGAGAGACCGATGCCGCCCACGATCAGGGCGAGCAGGAAGGTCCACGTACTGCTGACGATCACGCCGAGCATGAAGAGTCCAAGCGCGGTGATCAGCGTGCCGATCACGAGCACCGGGCGCGGGCCATAGCGGTCGAGCATGAGGCCGACGGCGGGGGTGGCGAAACCGAGCGTGATCGCGGCGGGCGTGAGGAAGTAGCCCGATTTCTCCGTGCTGAAGCCGAGCACGATCACGGCGAGCGTCGGCATGAAGACGAGGCTTGACTCGACGATTCCCGCGATCACGCCGAGGCCGTCCGCAATGCGCAAATCACGGTGTCGGTAGAGGGAGATCGGGATGATCGGCGATTCCGCGCGCCGCTCGGTGAAGATAAACAAGTAGCCAAACCACAAGAACGCGGCGAACGAGAAGAGGACGCTCTGCGAGACGAGGCTGCGCCAGAAATCGTCCCCGCGCACCTCATTCAGCGCGCCCATCAGGCCGACGAGCGAGAGCGTCAGGTAGATCAGACCCCGAACGTCGAGCGGCCCGCGCAAGGCAGGGCGCAGATCGGGCAAGGCGCGCGTGCCGAGGACGAAGACGATCACCGCGAGCGGCAGGTTGATGATGAAGAGCCAGTGCCACGAGGCGTGCTGCGTCAGGACGCCGCCGAGGTTCGGCCCGATGATCGCCGCC
>JBPCPB010000394.1:0-9411 GCA_050999735.1 Thermomicrobiales bacterium
CTCGTGCTCGACGGCGTTCAGGGCACGCAACACCGCCGCGCCCGCTTCGAGTGATGCGTCCGCACGGAAATCGAGTTCTGGCACGGAGCGGAAGGTGATACGCGGCGCGAGCAGATGGCGTAAATGCCGGGAATGCCGCCGCAGCGTTTCCACTGCCGCGTCCCGCTCCTTCTCGCCGCCGAGCGTGCTGATATAGACACGCGCATGCCGCAGATCGGGGCTTGTCTGCACCTCGGTCACACTGACGAGATTGAGGCGCAGTTCGTCCCGTTCCTCCCGGATGAGATTCGCGACTTCATTGCGCAGGAAATCATTGATCTGCTCGATGCGCCTGCTGGTCTTTGCCATCTCCCCCTCCCGGGGAAGGACTAAGGACTGAGGACTAAGGACTAAGCATGGGACTCGTTCCCCACTTAGTCCTTAGCCCTTAGCCCTTAGCCCTTCTCGCTACGCGAGTCGCGCCGCGATCTGCTCTTTGCGATAGAATTCGAGCGTATCGCCGACTTCGTATTCGTTGAAGCCATCGAGGGAGAGGCCACATTCGTAACCCGCCTGCACCTCGCGCGCGTCGTCCTTCATGCGCTTGAGCGTCGTCACCGTCCCATCGTGAATTACCGCGCCGTTGCGCAGCACGCGGACGCGGTCGTTGCGCCGGATCACGCCATCGGTGACGTAGAGACCGGCCGCGATGATCTTGTTCGGCAACTTAAAGAGCTCGCGCACATCGGCATAGCCGTCGGTCGTCTCCTGCTCGATCGGGTCGAGCATGCCGGTCATCGCCGTCTTCACATCGTCCACAAGATGGTAGATGACATCGTAAAAGCGAATATCAACGCCGCGCGAATCGGCGGCCCGCTTTCCTGCCACGTCCGGTCGGACATTGTAGCCGATGATGATCGCCTGCGATGCCGAGGCAAGCGAGACGTCGGACTCGCCGATCGCGCCGACGCCCGTGTAGATGATGTTAATCTGGACAGACGGGTCATCCAGTTTATTGAGCGCGTTCTGGATTGCGCCGAGCGAGCCTTGCTCCGCCGCCTTGAGGATCAGCCGAAGTTCCTTCGTGCCACCCGTCTGAACATTGCGAAGAGCGTTTTCGAGGCTCAACCGCACATCCGAGAATGAGGACGCCTGCCGCGCCAGTCGCCGTTGCTCCGCCACAGTGCGCGCCTCGCGGTCGTCCGCGTAGACTTGCAGGATGTCGCCCGCCTCCGGCACATCATCGAGACCGGTGATTTCCACCGGCATCGAGGGAAGCGCGCGGCGCACCTTGCGTCCATGGTCATCCTGCATCGCCTTGATGCGGCCATAGATAGTGCCGATCACGACGCTATCGCGCAGGTTGAGCGTGCCGTTCTGGATCAGCACGGTCGCCGTGACGCCGCGCGACGGATCGCGATTCGTCTCGATAATCACACCCGTTGCGGGGGCGTTCGGGTTCGCCTTCAACTCAGCGATGTCGGCGACGAGGAGGATTGTCTCCAAAAGGTCGTCAATACCAAGTTTTTCCTTCGCGGAGACCTCAACTGTCGGCGTATCGCCTCCGTAATCCTCCGGGATCACTTCCGCTTCGCTCAGTTGCACCTTGACGCGGTCCACGTTCGCGCCGACCGTGTCAATCTTGTTGATCGCGACGATGATCGGCACATTCGCCGCTTTCGCGTGGGCAATCGCTTCGAGCGTCTGCGGCTTCACGCCGTCATCCGCTGCCACGACGAGCACGGCGATATCGGTCGCGCGCGCGCCACGGGCCCGCATGGCGGTGAACGCCTCGTGGCCGGGGGTATCGAGGAACGAAATCTTCCGCCCCTGCACCTCGACCTGATACGCGCCGATCCGCTGCGTGATGCCGCCCGCCTCGCCTTCCGCGACCTTCGTCTCGCGGATCGCGTCCAGTAGTTTCGTCTTGCCGTGATCCACATGCCCCATGATCGTGACAATCGGCGGGCGGGTGTCCGTACCACCGGTAGCACGGCTATCAACGGCGGTGGTGATGCCCTCGGCATCGGTTGCCTCCGCGGCAGGCGCCACCTCGATTCCCAGTGCGGCGCCGACCTTCTCGGCGGTCGCGTAGTCAATCTGCTGGTTGATATTGGCAAAGACACCGACGCCGATCAACGCCTTGATTACTTCCGTCGGCGAGAGCATCAGCCGCTCGGAGAGATCGCCGACACTGATCACGGCGGGCAGCACGACGGGTTCTTCGGGGCGCACCGGGCCGCGCCGCACTTGCGCGATCCGCTCGCCACTCGTGCCGCCTGTACTCGGGCCACGATTACCGGGTCGGCCGCCACCGGGCCGGCCGCCGCCGGGGCGTGGGCCACCACCCGTACGGGCTGGCCCCGGTCGAAATCCACCACGCGGAGGTTTTCCTGGCATAAACAGTGCTCCTTCTCCCCACACCTTCGTGGGGACTATTGAGTGCTGAGTGCTGAGTGCCGAGTGGCATCAATCTCCTCATTGCTCGTTGCTCATTGCTCATTGCTTACCGGAAGCGTTTCGGCGTACGCCTGGAGCGCCGCCACGTCTTCCGGATTGATGTCAATTTTCAGCGCGCGACCGAGGATGTTGCCCTTCAGGGCACGCTCCCAGATCGCGCGGTCAGCGGTAAGGTATGCCCCCCGGCCGTTTTTCTTGCCGGTCGCGTCCACCTCTACACGTCCTTCGGGCGTGCGGACGATGCGGATCAGTCCGCGCTTGTCGCCGGTCTGGCGTGTGACGATGCACGTCCGTTGCGGGATATGGCGGGGTTTCAGCCCCTTACGCTTTTTGCGCGGGGGGTTACCCACCCCCCGACCCTCTCCCGGCACGGGAGGGGGAGACGGCGAAACATCATCTTCTCTCGCTCCCCCCGCCAGTATCGGGAGGGGAGTTGGGGGGGTGGGCAGTGCTTCATGAATCGCCTCAGCGGTCATAGGGTTCTCCTTCCGCTCAGGCGTTAACCATGGTGTACCGCGTAGGTGGCGATCTGATTCTCCGCTTCGTCCGTGACGATCACCTGATCGCCCTCCTGGCGCGCGATTACCCGGCCACCGATGTAGTTCGCGGAGAGCGGGCCATAGAATTCGCCGTCGAAGGTGAAGGTGCCGTCGCCCCGCACGATGCGCGATTGCCCGGTTGTCGTGCCGGTCGGTGCGACCATCGCCCCGGTCATCGCCGGTGCGGGCGCGACCGTATCCGTCAACGAGAGCGGCGTGCCGTCCATCGCGTAGGCGGCGACGAGATTGCGCTCGTAGAAGATATCCAAACGATCCGGCATCTGCTCGACGTCCACACTGCGACCGATCAGTTCCTCCGGCAACGGACCAAAGGTGCGTCCGTCCATCACGATGGCGCCGTCGCTGAGGACCATCGTCGGGCGGCGGCCGAGCGAGATGAAGGCATCGGGGCGTTCGGCAAGCGCGGCGGCACGGGCCTTGTCAATGAGATCATCGCCCAGCGCTTTGAGCGCCTCAGTATCCTTGACGTCAATCTTCCAGTGCGTCAGTTTGTAGGCGAGGCGAGCGTTCTGCCCCTCCTTGCCAATCGCGAGGCTCATCTGATCGGTCGGGACGATCACGCGGGCGATTTTGTCCGCCTCATCGAGGTTAACCGAGAGCACTTTCGCGGGCGAGAGCGCCTTGGTGATGAAGGTCGCGGTATCGCTGCTCCACTCGACGACGTCAATCTTCTCGCCGTAGAGTTCGGTGACGATGTTCTGGATACGCACGCCGCGCACGCCAACGCACGAGCCGACCGGGTCCACATTATCCTGCGTCGCGATCACGGCGACTTTCGTCCGCAGCCCCGCTTCGCGCGCAATCGCTTTGATTTCGACCGCGCCAGAGTAGATTTCCGGCACTTCGATCTCGAACAGCCGCTTGACGACATCCGGGTGCGCGCGGGAGACGATCAGTTGCGGCCCTTTATCCGTCGAGGCGTTCACTTCGAGCAAGAGTACTTTCAGACGCTGGGCGTTGCGGTATCGTTCGGCGGGCACCTGCTCGCGCACGGGCATGACCGCCTCGGCCTTGCCGAGGTCCACGATCACGGCTTTGTTGTCTGCCCGCTGGACGACGCCGTTGATCAGTTCGCCGACGCGGTCACGGTATTCGTTGTAGACGCGTTCGCGCTCGGACTCGCGAATTTTCTGCATGACGACCTGCTTCGCCGTCTGCGCCGCGATCCGCCCGAAATCCTTCGGCGTGTCATCCACGGCGACGACGCGGCCAATCGCGCCATTCTCCGGGTCAAGCCGTCGCGCCTCGCTGACGCCCATCTGCCGCTGCGGGTCCTCGACATCGCTGTCCGCGACGACGTCTTTATCCACGACAATCGTGATCGCGCCCGTGTCCGGGTGTAGTTCGACGCGGACGTTGTCGTCTTCCTCGATGCCACGCGCCTTCTTATAGACAGTTTTCAAGGCATGCTCGACCGCGCCGGTCACGACCTCACGCGGCATATTCCGCTCGGCGGCCAACTCCGCAATCGCGGTATAGAGATCACTTTTCATCGCTGGTCATTCCTTCCGTTCCGGACGGTGTTGCTGTCGTTCCGTCCGCTGCGTATTCCCTTGCCCGCGCAAGTTTCGCGCGGGTGGTTCCCCGTGCTGGTAGCAGGAGAAATCCGGCAGACAAACCGGTGACTTCCCTGCTCTCACGCATGAAAAACGTGGGTCTGAGAACCCACGTTGCCGTCCGCGCACGAGTTCAACATAAGTATACCGCGCGCACTCGGTCGCTGCAAGGTGCTTTATGCGCTCGCCGTTTCCCCGCTGTGTGGCGCGCGGCCAACCTGGAGCAGTGTACGGTTCTCATTGTGAGATGTGCTACCATTGCGCGACAACGAAGAAGGCAATGCGATTGATGGGCGCCGAGGAGGACGAAGATGGGGAGCGCAAGCGCGTGGAGCCGGGTTGAGGAAGTCGTCGCGGAAGTGAGCCAGACAGGGACGGTCGGCATCTCACTCATCGGGCCGGACGGCGCGACGTGGCAGCGGTTCGGGGATCGCATGTTCCCTCCGGCGAGTACGTTGAAGATCCCAGTGATGGTCGAAATCTACCGCAAGGTTGACGCGGGCGAGTTCTCGCTCGACGAGCCGTGGACCCTCACGGACGATGATCGCGTGAAGGGCAGTGGCGTCCTCACTCACATGCGCTCCGGTGCGACGATCACCTACGAAGACCTCATGTTCCTGATGATCTCAATTAGCGACAATCTCGCCACTGACGTGCTCATCAACACGGCGGGGTTGGAGGCCGTCAACCGCACGATGGCCGATCTCGGCATGAAGAACTCGCGCCTCGGCGGCACGATTTGCATGCTCTTCGATGGTACGGCCGAGCCGAGCGCCGCGACGCCGAATGATTACGCGGGCGCCATCGCGGCGATCCTCGACGGGCGCGCGGCCTCCGCCGCCTCGTGCGAGGCGATGACGAAGATGCTTGAGAAGCAGCAGAATCACCGCCGGATCGCGCGCTATCTGCCAGCGGCGATGCCGCTCGCCAGCGAGATCCGCTTCGGGAGCAAGACGGGCACGACGCGCGGCGTCTGCAATGAGGCTGGCTTCGTCATGGGGCCAAATGGGCGGCTCATTATCGCCGTCTATACCGAGAACTACCCGGACACGCACATCGGTGAGGAGGTGATCGGTGAGATCGCCCGCGCCGCGCTGGCCGATACCGGTGTCGCGGCCCCGACGTACACGAGTTAGAGCGGTTCGGGGTTCCGGGGTTCGGAGTTGGAAGTTCGGAGTGTTGGGGTTGTCGCTCAGAGGTTCATCTGAGGGGGGAAGACTAAGATGCAAACAGATTCATTGACGGCAGCGGTGCGGGCGCGGGTCACGCGGCGCGTCTTTCTGGGCGGTGCGGCGGGCGCGGCGTCGGCGGCGATCCTCGCGGCGTGCGGCGGCAACCCGGATGTGAATACACCGACGGCGGCGCCCGTCGCGGCGACGACCGGCGCGAACACCACTGGGGCGAGCACGGCGGGCGCGGCGTCGGCTGCCGTCCCGCCCACGGCGAAGCCGAACGCGCCAGCGACCTCGACGCCGCAGGCGAGCAGCAACAGTACCGCCGCGGCGTCCGCCAACGAGACACCGCAGCCGGGCGGCCGCCTGATTATCGCCGACGCACAGGCCGACAACCCGCTCGATCCCTTCAAGACCTCCTGGCACAGCACGGCGCAGTTTCTCGTCTTTACCGCCTACGTCTCCAAAGCGCCCGATCTCAGTTACGTCCCGTATACGTTCGACAGTTGGCAGATATCGCCGGACAGCAAGGAAGTGACCTTCAAGATCAAGCAGGGCATCAAGAACAGCGACGGCACGGCGGTAGACGCGGCCTCTTTGAAGTTCATCATTGACCGCCTTGTGGACCCGCAGCGCAAGGCGCCGGGAGCGTCCGCATTCGGCGCCTTGAAGAGCGCGACCGTCATTGATAACGCGACGCTCAAGCTTTCGTACGATGCGCCGTATGCGCCACTGTTCAATAATCTCACCGGCAGCGAGGTCTCCTCGATGGCTGCCGTGCAGAAGTACGGCGACGATTTCACGAACCACCCCGTCGGCCCCGGCCCGTATCTCGTCAAAGATCAGATCCCCGGTAACTCGATCGTCTACGACCGCAACCCGGATTACAACTGGCCGCCGCCCTTCTACAAGAACCGTGGCCCCGCGTATCTCGACGGTATCACGATGAAGATCATCAAGGAGGACGCGACGACCTGGGCGGCGCTCAAGGCGGGCGAGGTTCACATCGCGCCGATCCCCACCACGTACATCAAAGAGGCGGACACCAACCAGGACATCACCGTCATCAAGCAACTCGATACCGGCATCCGCTATCTCGGCATGAACTGCTCCAAACCGCCGTTCAATGATCCGCTCGTCCGCCAGGCGGTCAGCCACGCTATTGACCGTGACTCAATCGTCGCGAACGCGCTGGATGGGTATGGTCAGACGATCTACACTCCCCTCGCGGCGGCAATCGCCTTCTCCGATAACGAGGGCATGAAGAAGATTTCCTACCTGTTCGACCCCGCGATGGCCAAGCAGAAACTGACTCAGGCGGGCTATGACCTGTCGAGTGGGATGGCGACGAAGGGCGGCCAGCCCTTCGAGGTGACGCTGCTGGCGAACAATACAGACTTCTTCAAGCGGGCCGCGCAGATCGTGCAATCGCAGTTGAAGGATGTCGGCATCAAGGTGAATATCCAGGTCACGGAGGGCACGGCGCTCAACGATGCGACCGTCGCTGGCACGCATCAGATGTTCCTGCAACTCTACGGCTCCACGGACCCGAGCATCATGTTCTACTTCTTCGACTCCTCACGCATTAAGGCGACGAACCGGGCGTGGTACTCCTCGCCGGAACTGGACGCGCTGTTGGAGCAGGGGCAGGCCGAGCTGGACCCGGCCAAGCAGAAGGACATCTACGAGAAAGTGCAGCAGATGGTCGTGCAGGCGTCACCGTGGGTGACGATCTGCAACCCGTACGTCTTCACCGGCGTACGCAAGGAAGTGCGCGGCTTCCAGGTGCATCCGCAGGGCACCTATCTTCTGCATGATACCTGGATGGCGAAGAAGTAATCTCGCCCGCACTGTGAGGGAGCGGACACCGGATGGGCACCTATATTCTCAAGCGGGTGCTGGCGGTCATCCCCGTGCTGATCGTCATCACCTTCCTGACCGTCGCCTTGCTGCGCCTCGTGCCCGGCGACGCTGCCGCCGCGCTCGCGGGCGAGACGGCGACACCGCAGCAGATCGCGGCAATCCGGCACGACCTGCGGCTCGATCGGCCGATCCCCGTGCAGTACGCGCTCTTCATGCGCGATCTGGTGCATGGCAATCTCGGCCGCTCGCTCAAAACGAACCGCCTGGTGACGGACGAGTTGCGCGCCCGGCTGCCGCACACCGCGAAATTGGCCTTCGCCGCGATGATCTTTTCAATCTTGCTCGGTGTGACGATCGGCATTATCTCCGCGACGCGACAGAACACAATCCTGGATAACATCGTGATGGTCGGCGTGATTACCGGCTACTCGATTCCCGGCTTCTGGGCCGGGCTGCTGCTCATCCTGCTCTTTGGGGTCAAGCTCCACATCCTCCCGTTCCTCGGTGACGAGAGCCCGAAGAACCTCATCCTGCCCGCGGTGACCCTCGGCTTACAGCCCGCCGCTGTGTTCGCCCGCCTGACGCGCGCCAGCATGATCGAAGTCATTCACCTCGATTACGTCCGCACTGCCTGGGCGAAGGGGTTGCGGGAACGGACCGTCATCGTGCGGCATGCCCTCAAGAACGCCCTCATTCCCGTCGTCACCGTGATCGGTCTGGAGGTCGGTGGGTTGCTCGGCGGCGCAGTCATCACCGAGACGATCTTCAACTGGCCCGGCATCGGCACGATGGCCGTCACGGCGATCAACAGCCATGATTATCCGATCGTGCAGGGCGTTGTTCTGCTCGCGACGTTCATCTTCGTTGCGATCAACCTGATCGTGGACCTCCTCTACGGGTTCCTCGATCCGCGCATCCGTTACGAGTGAGGGGCCGTCGGCCCCTCACGCGAGGAGAGGTAGTCACAGGGCATGAGTAGTGTTGCCGTCGCCGCGAAGGCGCAACCGCTGACAAAATCCGCGAAGAGTCGCAGCCTCTACAGCGATGCCATCCGCCGCTTCCGCCGGAACCGTGTCGCGCTGGCCGGATTGATCGTGATCGTGCTGCTCATTCTCGTGGCGATCTTCTCACCGCTCCTCGCGCTCCATGACCCGGCCCATCAGTATCTCAATCACCGGCTGGAGGGGCCGAACGCAATCTTTCCACTCGGCACGGATAATCTCGGGCGCGATATCTACAGCCGCATTCTCTACGGATCGCGCATCTCGCTGCCGACGGGCCTGATTGCCGTGGGTATCGCGCTATTGATTGGCGTGCCGATCGGCGCGATGGCAGGCTATTTTGGCAAGTGGACCGACACCATCCTGATGCGCGGCTGCGACGTGATTCTCGCCGTCCCGAGCATTCTCTTTGCCATCTGGCTGATCTCAATCTTCGGCTCGAATCTCCGTAATGTGATGATCGCCGTCGGACTCTTCTCCGTGCCGGGTTTCGCGCGGGTCGTGCGCTCCGCCATCCTCTCCGCGAAGGAGAGCGATTACGTCACCGCCGAGCGCGCGATCGGCGCGGGGACCGGGCGCATCCTCGTGCGGCATATCTTGCCAAATGTCATTCAGCCGGTGATTATTCTCGCCTCACTGCGCGTCGCCTCCGCGATCCTCGCCGCCGCGGGACTCTCGTTCCTCGGCCTCGGCATCCAGCCGCCGACGCCTGAATGGGGCGCGATGCTCAGCGAGGGCCGTGCCTATCTCACGCTTGCCTGGTGGGTAGCATTCTTCCCCGGTCTCGCTATCATGATTACCGTCCTCGCCACCAATATGG
>JBPCPB010000174.1:0-6620 GCA_050999735.1 Thermomicrobiales bacterium
GCGCCTCGATCGCGCCGTTCGGGGCGAAGACGCGCTCCGGGTCGTCCATGCGGATCATCTCGTGCAGTTGCATCAGGTCTATGTGGTCGGTCTGCAACCGTTCGAGGCACTGGTCAATCTGCGCGGCGGCGGCCTCGCGCGATTGACCGTCAATCTTTGTCATCAAAAAGACGCGCTCGCGGTAGCCGCCGCGCAGGGCGTGGCCCATCTTCACCTCCGCCTGCCCGCCGTGGTAATCCCAGCAGTTGTCCATGAAGGTGATGCCGCCATCAATCGCGGCGTGGATCAGCCGGGTCGTCTCCGCCGGGTCCTGCGGCCGCGCCACATGCGCCCCACCCAGCCCAATCGCACTCACCCGCTCGCTCGTCTTGCCCAGTGTCCGGTACTGCATGTCATCACCTCCTGAAAACGATTGAACCGCAGAGACGCAGAGAACGCAGAGAGGGAAGAGAAGAACGAGAACGAAGGGAATAATAGGGGTTCCGTTATGCTCTCAAAGATGTGTCTCTTCTATCTTACCCTTTCTCCTCTACGTTTTCTCTGCGTCCTCTGCGTCTCTGCGGTTCATCTGGTTTCGCCCGTACGAAGGTAGTGCGCCAGGGCATGGTCATCGTAGTGCGCGATGCCGAGGTCAGCGGGGGTGCGGGTAGCGGCGCGGAGATCCTGGCCCGTGACTGCCGTGCCGAGATCGGTGAGCGCGGACATCACGGGCGTCGGGACATCAAATTGCGTGCCGAGAGCGGCCCACGTCGCGATCCCATAGGGGATGTCTTCGAGGAGCCAGCGGGTGTCGAGCGAGCCGGGGGCGCGCAGTTGCGTGAGCATCCGGCTGCCGTTGATCGTTGCCCAGAGATCACCGCGCGGGCCGAACCCCGCCCGCCAGTACGCTTCCTCGACCGGCTCCAGCGTCAGGCCGAGCCGCGCGCCGACTGCCAGCCGCTCGGCGTCTACCGCCTTGATTGCCCGCACGACGCCGGGCGTCACGCCCTCCTCATAGAAGTAGAAATCGCCCCGCGCGTACTCGACGCGCCCCGCGTTCAGGAGCACCCCGGCGGGATGGAGGATCGGGTTGCCCGCCGAGAGGCCGCAGGCGACGACATGCGGATAGGCGCGGACGCCGGGGAAGACATCGGCGAGCATTTCGAGCAGGCGATCATTTTCTTGTGCGGGGAAGGCGGCGACGCCGAGGCCGGAGACGACACCCCAGATGTGCGCGTGATCCGGCGCGAGTTTGCGGCAGACATACGGCGCGGTATCGGCCTCCGTGATCACGACGCCATCCAGTTTCCCCGCCGCCCGGGCTGCTTCCGCGAAAGCGAGCGCGCCCATGTTCCCCGGCGTCAGCACGATCATATGACCCGGCCGCAGATACGGCACGCACGCCATCGCGAACGCCCGGTGCGCGTACGACGGCACCGGCACGAGCAAAAGATCGTTCGCGGCCAGTGTCTCAGCAATGTCAGTCGTGACATGGTGCAGGCGGGCGATTCCCTGCTCGGCAACCCCGGTGAGGCGAATCGTCCCTTCGTTCAGCGGCGCGAGCGTCTCGGCATGCTCTGGAATCTCCCACATTGTCACCGCAAAGCCGCGCAACTGCAAATTCGCCGCCAGCGCGAACCCCGTATTCCCCCCACCCAGCACCGCCACCCGCCGCTCAGCCATCTGATACTCCTTTGATGGGATCGAGCACAGAGAACACGGAGGGCACAGAGGACACAGAGCGGAGAAAAATAAGGAAAAGGGAATCAAGCGGGTGCGCAGGTAATTTGCATCTCATCTCATCGTTTTTCCCTCTCTGTGTCCTCTGTGCCCTCCGTGTTCTCTGTGCTTTACCCCCTCTTGCCACGGTACGCGGCGGCGAGGGCGGGGAAGAGGGCGCAGTAGGCGCGGCGGGACATCATGAAGGCGTCGAGCAGGTACGATTCGTTCGGCGCGTGGACCTGATCGCCCGGCATGCCCCAGGAGAAGAAGACCATGTCCGCGCCTATTTCGGTTTGCAAGGTTTCCGCGATCGGGAGCGTGCCGCCGAGCCGGATGACGAGTGGTTCCTTGCCGTAGAGGTCCGCGAGGACGCCGCGCGCCGCCTGCAATGCCGGATGATCCATGCTAATGCTGAAGGGCCGCGCCGCGCCGGGGAAACGGCGCATCGTTGCCGTCGCGCCGGGCGGGCAATGCGCGGCGATATGCGCCTCGATGGCATCCAGCACCGCGCTCGGCTCCTGATTCGGGACGAGGCGGCAGGTGATCTTCGCGTGCGCCTCGGCGGGCGTGACGGTCTTCAATCCCTCGCCCGTGAAGCCGCCCCAGATGCCGTTCAGGTCGAGCGTCGGGCGTGCACCGCGCCGCTCGTTGACCGTGTATCCCGGCTCGCCCCAGAGGGCGGGGAGAGCGAGTTCTTGTTGATATTCTCCCTCATCGAACGGCACGGCGGCGATCCGCGACCGCTCGTCGGCGGTCAGGTCGCGCACGGGTTCGTAAAAGCCCGCAACGGTCACACGGCCCGCGTCGTCGTGCATCGTCGTGACGAGGCGGGCGAGCGCCTCGACGGCATTCGGCGCCGCCGCGCCGTGCTGACCGGAGTGGAGATCGGTGTTCGCGGTGCGGAGATCAATCTGGCAGGCGGCGATTCCTTTGGCGCTGACCGTCAATGAGGGGCTGTCCGGCCCCCACATGCCGCCGTCCGCCGACAGGGTGAAGTCGGCGGCGAGCAAGGTGGCATTATCGCGGACGAACCGGTGCAGATTCGGCGAGCCGATCTCTTCTTCGCCCTCGAACATGCACTTCAGGCCGATGGGCAGGCTGCCGTGGACGGCGAGATACGCCTCGATCCCTTTGATAGCGGCGAACATGTTGCCCTTGTCGTCCGCCGCGCCGCGCGCATAGAGGCGGCCATCGCGGACGGTCGGCTCGAAGGGCGGCGTTTCCCAAAGGTCGAGTGGATCGGGTGGCTGCACATCGTCATGGCCGTAGAGGATCGCCGTTGGCGCGCCGTCCGGGGCGGGCCAGACGCCATAGACGACCGGATTACCGTTCGTCGGCAGGAGTGCGACATCCCGTGCGCCGAGCGTCCGCAGGTGGTCCGCCACCCACTCCGCCGCACGGCGCATATCCTCCCGGTGCTCCGGCAGGCTGCTGACACTCGGTATTCGTAGGAGCGTTTTTAGTTCTTCCAGTTGATGCGCGTCGTGTTCCTTGAGATAGGCATCACAGGCGGTATCGCTCATGCATTCCTCCAGATGGACGGCAGACAGCGGGCAGTAGGCAGCGAACAATCACGGATTCTGTGCTCGAAAGCGTATCACGGGCATCGTGCACGGGCAACGAAACGGAAGGCATATCGCGCGCAACCACGTTACCCGTCGTACGTTCCACGATTACCTACCATGTAGGCGGATAGTCGCCAAATGCGGTCTATTCGATCAGTCTCCATTCTCTCAGCGGGTAATGCGAAATGTGGTATAGTTTGCTCGGATCGGAATGATGTGTGGATAAGGCGTTCTTACTTGCGATGGTGCAACAGTGCGTCCGTGAGGGCAAATATGTTGTTTCCGTGCATGCGCAGACGAAACACACAACAGTGGAACGATTTACTGTCGCTCAGGGAATCAGCGCGCTCTTGAACGGCGAGGTCATAGAATTCTATCCTGACCGGGATCGTGCACTCGTCTGTGGCAAGAGCGAAGGCGTACAATACCACGAGGAATATATTGGTAACTACATTCACGTCACCGTGCGTGTGGAGTTACATCGGAATGCGCAGGTTGTCGTGATTTCGATGTACCGCCCGTCGGTTAATGAGTGGAGCGATTATCACACGCGCAAGCGGATGGTGTAACGGAGAAGAGGCAAAGCAATGCAGACAATCCGCGTGTATCCGGACTTGCCCATCGCCGGGATGGAAGGGGAGCGCGAAGCGGCCTCTATTGACCTGCATTACGATTTTGATGGCTACACCATCACTGTCGAGCATGTCTTTGTCTGGCGCGATAAGGAGACGGGCGAAGAATTCATCCCCGGTGATCTGTCTGTGCTCATTGACGAGTACGTGCGTGGCTTCGCGGCATTCATTGACAGACAATGCATGGAGCATCGCCCGATCATACGCGATGTTTCTTTCCGTGCCCCGATGCCATCATGGAATCAATCTGCGGATTGATCAAAAAATCGGGCGGCAAAAAGGCCAGCGTGCATGACGCTGGCCTTTTCTCAACGGTCTACTGATCCGTAGTTACTTTTTGAAGTAGTCCGCGTTGATCTGAATGAACCGCTTCCACTCGTCCGGCAAGTCCGGCTCGAAGAAGATCGCCTCGACGGGGCATTCGGGCGCGCAGACGCCACAGTCAATGCACTCGTTCGGGTCAATGTAATACATATCGTCCTCGTCCGTCGCGTGGATACAATCCACCGGGCAGACCTCGACACAGGACGCATCCTTCACCCCGATGCATGGTTCAGCAATGATATAAGCCATCGCGTATTTCCTCCCTCGGACCACGACCACCGACGTCCGCTGGTTCGGTACCGCACGTACGTATGGCGGGGAGTGTAGCACGAGGCAACGGGTTTGCCTACCCCCGATGAAGCAACGAGCAACGAGCAATGAGCAATGAGTGGATTTCGATCCCTTCCTCATGGCTCGTTGCTGCTATCGCCCGGTGGGGACGGGCGCGGGGGGCGGTGCTCCCGGCGATACGCTGCTCGCCGCTCCTGCCGGGCGGGCCGCAGGCGCGGGCTGCACCGTAATGCCAATCGGCGTCGGCCCCGCCACCGTCACCGTGATCGTCTGTGTCACGCCATTCAACGTTGCCATGATCGTCACCGTCCCCGGCGATTCTCCCGTCACCTTCCCCGTCGCATCCACCGTCGCCACCTGCGGGTTGCTCGATGCCCACTGCACCTGCGTGGTCAGGGTCTGCGTCGAGCCGTCGGCATACCTTCCCGTTGCGGTGAACGGCTCGCTCTGCCCGACCTTGACCGTCGGTGGGTTGCCCGCGCCGCTGGGGGGAGCGAGGGTGATGCTGGTGAGCGGGGCGGCGGTGACGGTGATCGTGTACTGCTGTGTGCCGGTGAAGGCGTTGGCGTCCGTCGCCGTCACCGTGAATGGGAATGTCCCGCCCGCTGTCGGGATACCGGAGAGCAGACCTGCCGTCGTCAATGTCAACCCGGTGGGGAGCGTGCCGGTTGTCACCACGTAGGTATACGGGGCCGTGCCGCCCGATGCCGTCAGCGTCGTCGCGGGGTAGGCGACACCCTTGACGCCGCCGGGCAGCGCCGTTGGGGAGAATGTGATGACCGGCGGGATGACATAGGTGAAGCCGTTGACGAGCGTTCCGGAATTGTTACCGGGGGGCTGACCGGGATTGGTCACCACGACGGTAACGCTGCCCGATGCGTTACCGGGCGTCGTGACGACGATTGCCGTGTCGGATACGGAGAGCACGGTCGCGGGAACGCCGCCGAAGGTGACGGTCGCGCCCAGCAGGAAGCCCGTGCCAGTGATCGTGACGCGCGTCCCGCCGATCATTGCGCCACCATTCGGGCTGATGTTCGTGATCGTCGGCGGGGGCGGGATGAACTCGTACGCGCCGCTATCGCAGGCGGCACCTTGCGGCCGGGCGGTACCGCGCTGATCCGTCGGCGGGCAGCCCGCGCCAGTGGCTGGGACGTGGTCAATCGCGATACTGCCTGCCATCAGCGCGTGGGTCTGCGTCGGGCCGCCGTTGTTGGCGAGGGGGCCGATTATTGTCGGGCCGGTAATGTCATGCGGGCCATTGAGTCCGCAGGCGTTATCCGTCGCGATATTGTAGTCGCCGGAGGTGATCGTGCCGGAGCAGGTCGGGCCACCGCCGCTGGTGCTACTGAGGATAGAGTTCGCGATCGTCGGGCCACCGAAGGTGCCCGGTGAAACATCAACACCATTGAGCGCGAAGGTCGTATTCGCCACGGTCGTCGCACCGCCTGCGGAGAGACCGGCCGTATCATTGCCGCTGATCGTGTCGTTCACGAGCGTCGCGCTTGGCGTGAAGTTCGGCGTCGGCGAATCGAGGATGGCGGTGATGCCGTAGCCGCTGCTGCCACCGCCGACTCTGGTGGCATTGTTGCTACTGATCGTGCTGCGCGTGATCGTCGCCGCAGCGTAGAAGGCAAGCGTGATGCCGCCAGAATTTCCGCTGATCGTGCTCGCGTCCACTGTCAAGCGGGCCGGTGATAAAGCGGTGCCACTGGCGATGTACATGCCGCCTTGTCCCGTACCATCGGTGTTGCCGCTGATCGTGCTGCGCACGATCGTCGTAAAGCCATCGCTGGCGATACCGCCGCCGCTGGTGGCTGTTGCGGTGTTGCCGCTGACGGCGCTATCCATGATGGTTAACTGGACCTGATTGAAGATACCAGCGGCGGCCGGTGCGCTGTTGTTACTGATACTGCTGCCGTTGCGTATCACCGTTGTACTCGTGCTGTAGATGCCACCGCCGAGGATGCTCGACCCGCTCCCACTAGGGCGTGTCCGACGAATCGAGCCAGAGCATGAGGGCGGCGATCACGACCATCGCCCGATAGTTCGTCGCCCGCTTCTCGTACCGCGTCGCCACGCTGCGCCACTGCTTCAGTCGGTTCATGCA